>JBOFGC010000075.1:0-1796 GCA_051648945.1 Bacilli bacterium | reverse complement strand
AAGCCGTCTGGCGTAGTAACACTAACCACCGCACATAGTTCTCGCGTAACTAAATAGTTTTCACAGAAAAAACCAACCACTTAAATGGTTGGTTCGTTTTTAATCAATACGATACGTACTATTTCTTAATGCAGTTGTTGTACTTTTCCCAGTAACAGTCACAGTTTTTGTTGCACTAGCAAAAATTTGTGTGTCTGTTTTTTTCTCAACTTTCGATTGAAGTGTCACTTTTTTACCGTTTGGTTTGCCATGAATTTGAATAACAAGATGATTGTCTTTTGCAAATGCAGTAATGGCAATATGATGTGCTGTATTGTTCGTGAATTTTAAATCTGGTCCATCATTTGCAACGGCAGCGTCAAGTCCAATCGGGATGTATGACACAGGACGACTATGACTTGCACGATTCGTAACATCTAAGTTTGCAAGTAAAGCAGTGTAATAGAGTGTACTTGAGACTTGGCATACACCACCACCAATGCCAATCGATTCTTTACCAGCAACAAATGTACGAGAATTAATATACCCAGCTTCTTTCGTAATACGGCCAATTCTATTCATGAAACTAAAGTTCTCGCCAGGTGCGATGATTGCTCCGTTTAAAAGATTCGCTGCAACTTTCGCATTGAACACAGATTCTTTCGCACTTTTAAATGGCGTTTTATAGGATGCAATCGTTTTGTCTAATTGTGCACTTTCTAATGCAGCAGTACTTACTTTAGGAGTCAGTGTCGTTGTTGGCATCGTAATCGGTTTAATATTTTTTGCTGTAATTTGCTCTGCAATTGTATGCGTGAGTGTTGGGATGTCGACAGCTAGGCCTGTTTTACTTGGGTTGACAGTAAACGTATTATTCGTAAAGCGATATGAGGCATCGACAGGCGTTTTTAATGTTCGTTTTATTTTCTTCTTTAAATAGTTCGCGATGTTCGTTTCAGAGACGCTTAACTGGATGCGTTCCTCAACAGTTCGGTCCCCTTCATCGGCGCGTTGTTTACGATCTAAACGATCAAAAAAATTACCTGACGTTTGATTGTTTTTGATTTTCGACAAGAGGTCTTTATCGTTGAATGTTACGCCTAATTCACTTAGTGGAATTTCATAAATTGTATTTCCATATACTAATTTTAGTTTTGTATTGTTGAACTCGGCGGTCTTTTCAGCAATTTTGGTTTGTGCTTCTTGAAAAGTAAGACCGTCTAATTTCATATCTTCGACGATAGTATTTGGTAAAATATACGTTTCTAATTTTTTATCTGTTTGCGTTGCAAACACATAGCTACCACTACCGCAGATAAGAAGGAACCCGGAAATACAAAATATGAGCCTTTTGCTATTTCTTTTCATGTTTCTCCATCCTTTCTACTCCATGTGTATTAGTTATCATACCATTGTAGTTTAGTAGATTACAATAAAATGTTACATTTAGATTACAAGGCATTACAATTATTGCGTAAAAAGAGTGTAGAATAGAGTTGTTGGACATCCTATAATTACTCTATGTCTAAGGAATTGAAAGTATAACTTATCAGTAGCGAATGCCGTGTAAAAAAACAATCACAATTGTAATATAAAAACAATGTAGAAAGTGAGCAATCTTATTTACAATAAAATAGGTTTGTTTGTACAATGAATGAAAACAGTCTGAGGTGACCGATGGATAAAAAAACAGGGCAAGTTGCCGATTTAGTACTAGATTTTTTTCCCCTTGCATTTTATAAATTTAAAGCAAACGTTATGCGTAGTGATGTTCCAGATATAACAGCTTCCCACTTTCAACTATTATTGATGCTTAA
>JBOFGC010000074.1:0-5036 GCA_051648945.1 Bacilli bacterium | reverse complement strand
CAAGCAATGTATAGCTCCCCGCCTTCTTGGGAATAACTTTTAGTAGATTAAAAGAGTGAAAGCGGGGAGCTAATGATGAGAGGAAATTCAGTCGTACGTCAGCAATCAATTTTGTTTTTAATGGTTATGTTTATTGTGTGGGGATTGGTCGTTCAAACTCTGGATTTGAATGCAGCAAACGTGAATGCTTCAGGAAAAATCACCATCCCAAAAGAAGCAGTACGACTGCGCATCTTAGCAAGTAGCGATAGTAGCTATGATCAAGCGGTGAAATATGCAGTACGTGATGCGGTAAAGGATCAAATTGATACGTGGGTGAAAGATTTAACGAGTTTTAAAGAAGCGAAAGCGCGTATCGAAAAAGGCATTCCAGAACTTGAAAAAATAGTAGAGAACGTTCTGCACCGAGCGAATTATAAAAAAGGCTATACGATCGCTTTAAATAAAGCACAGTTTCCAACAAAAATGTATGGGAAATATGTGTATCCAGCAGGGGAGTATGACGCACTTGTCGTAACTTTGGGAGAAGGTGACGGCGCAAATTGGTGGTGCGTACTCTATCCACCACTTTGCTTTATGGATTTATCAGGCAACACACCTGTAGTGAAAGAAGAGCCGGTACAAAAAGAAAGTGAAAACCCTGCGATGAAAAAAGTAGAGGAAAAGGAAGTAAAGGTAAAGGAAGTAAAGGCAGAACAACCCGAGAAAGAAAAAGTAGAATATCGTAGTCTAGCAGCGGATGTGTTTTCTGGATTTTTCGGCTGGTTCCAATAAACACTAGCGTTTCTGTTTAAATAAAATGAAGAAAACGCTTAATTTCAGAAAAAAGACAAAATTAGGTGAAAAATATCATTCTATTCTCTATTCATATCGTGTATAACTAGATTAGAAACAGTTAAAAAAGGAGTAGCGATATGAAGGCGATTAGACGTAGTACCCCAGCAGATTTTGGCTTTATTCAAGACATCTTAGCGCAGGCACAATTACCAAGTGAACAGGTACCAGGTTGTGAGCTTGAATTTTTCTTACTGGAAACAGTGCCCGACAAGCAATTGTCAGGATTGTTAGGTTTTCAAAGCTGTGGAGGATATAGCGTGTTGCGTGGACTCGTACTCATCGGGTCATTAACGGAAGAAGAAATGTTCCAATTTTTTGATGAAGTCGTAGAGCATGTAAGCCAGTCAGACAAAGACATTTACATGGTAAGTATTCATGAAGCGATGTTTCCGTTCTTCAAATATTTCGGTTTTGAGCCGATTCAAGCGACAGAAGTTGAAAATGATGTCCTAGAAGATGTGTACGTAAAAGAGTCATTAAGTAATACTGGTGCACAAATTTTACGTAAAAAAGTAGCTTAAACGAAGATGTTGACATAGTTATACACAGAAAAACGAAAACTATCCACAGATTGTGGATAGTTTTTAATTTTTTATCCACAAAAGTTCACTGGAATGGTCTTGACAGATACGGGTAGTGAGAGATTAAACTAGACATTAGTGAAAAAAACAGAGAAAATCACCCTCTGTTTAGAGAAAGGACAGTAAAACATGCACACAATCGTATGGAATGTGGATAACCAAGCAACATATACACAATTTTATCCACAGTTAGAACAAGCGAGCAACCTATTAATGCAGGGTGAAGTTGTCGCGTTCCCAACTGAAACGGTATACGGACTCGGAGCGATTGCAAGTAGTGACGAAGCAGTCCAAAAAATATACAAAGCAAAAGGTCGACCGAGTGATAATCCACTGATCGTGCATATTGCAAATAAAGAAATGCTTCAAGGAATCGTGGCAGATGATGCGGTCACACCAGAAGTAGCGAAATTAATGAACACATTTTGGCCTGGACCACTTACCATTGTTCTGAAAAAAGGACCAAATGTATGTGAGACAGTAACAGCAGGTCTACAAACAGTAGCTGTTCGGATGCCAGACCACCCCATTGCCTTAGCGCTCATTGAGCAAACGAAAACAGGACTTGCTGCACCGAGTGCAAATACGTCAGGTAAGCCGAGTCCTACGAGCAAGAAGCACGTGTTTGCCGATTTATTTGGAAAAATTGCAGGAATTGTCGACGGAGGAAGTGCGGGAGTCGGTGTTGAATCGACAGTTCTCGACTGTAGTAGCGTGCCATTTACGATTCTTCGTCCAGGCGGTGTAACGAAAGAAGCACTTGAGAAAGTTGTTGGAACGGTGAGGAGCAATGCAGAGGAAGTTGCTGTCGCAGATATTCCACGAGCACCTGGCATGAAGTACACACATTACGCACCCAAAGCACCTCTTTACTTAGTGCATAATCCAAAACAAAGACTTTTGGAAGTAGCGGAGAAGTTGGAACGTGAAGGAGAAACGGTAGGTATTTTATCAACAGAAGTAACAAATCACTACGCACACTTTTATCTCGGAGACGAAACGGATTTAGAAACAGTTGCGCAACGATTATACGAAGGACTTCGCTATTTTGATGATTCAAACGTCACAGTCATTTTAGCTCCAGTGTTTGATACGTTACATCTCGGTGCAGCGATAATGAATCGCCTCGATAAAGCAAGTACAGCCTATCTCTAAAAATGTTCTATGAAGTTGCGCAAGAGAATATTGTGTACAAAGGGGAGGCTTGTACATATGAATTCTTTCATTGCACTTCAAGAAGTAGGAACGGTGACATTGCTTGGCGCAGCACTCAGTATGGACGCATTTAGTGTAGGTATCGGATTAGGCACACTGCGCCTACGTTTTCGCCAAATGTTTTATATAGGATGTTTAATCGGGTTGTTTCACATGATGATGCCGCTACTCGGAATGAGTATCGGTGACTGGCTTGCCCATCATTATGCACCTGTGGCCCCATTTATCGCAGGTTTTGTACTACTCGCACTCGGTGGAAATATTCTATTTTCAACGCTCATAACAAAAGAAGACCGCAACTATTCCGTTGGAGGTGTCGGTCTGCTCATTTTTGGTATTATCGTAAGTTTAGACAGTTTTTCAGTCGGAATGACACTCGGCATTTATCATATGCCCGTGCCAATCGTGCTCGCAATCTTTGGTGCGATGGCTGCGCTATTCATGTGGACAGGGTTATACATCGGTCATTTAGCGAAAAAATCAATCGGCATGTTTGCTGAAATAGTTGGCGGAATTGTTTTACTTGCAATTGGGATTGCACTATTATTAGGATAGAAGCTTTTTTTTAGAAAGGTGGCGAGTCGGACATATGAAACTGGTCTTTGTTTGCACAGGCAACACATGTCGCTCTCCAATGGCAGAGAAAATTGCCGCACAGTTAGCACCCGAACATTGGGAAATTACGTCGTGTGGGGTTTACGTTTCGGCGGCAGAAAGTGCTTCGCGTCACGCCAAAACAATCCTCCATGAAAATGGATTGTCACAGGAGCATAGTAGTAAACAATTAAGTCGAGACCTCATTTTTGACGCAACGTATATTTTCACAATGACAAATGCCCATCGACGTACGGTTATTACCTATTTTCCAGAAGTAGAAAGTAAAACGTACAGTCTTTGCGCATGGCCAGAACGAACTGAACATCATGACGTAGTGGATCCGTATGGCGGCTCAATCGCAGACTACGGAGAAACATTCGCACAACTAAAATTACTCATCACACCAATTATCACTCAACTAATTCAAGCAGAGAACATGGAGGACTAACAAAATGAAAGTACTTATCGCATCAGACCACGGCGGTCTAAACATTAAAAAAGAACTATGTAACTTAATGGATGAAATGAACATTGCCTATGAGGATTTAGGTCCATCAACATGTGCAAGCGTAGACTATCCTGATTTTGCACTCCCAGTCGCTCAAGGCGTAGCAAACGGAAGTGCTGACCGCGGCATCCTCGTTTGTGGGACAGGCATTGGCATGAGCATTGCAGCAAACAAAGTAGAAGGCATTCGTTGTGCCCTTGTACATGATACTTTTAGTGCAAAAGCAACGCGCGAACATAACAACACAAACGTTTTAGCAATGGGTGAGCGTGTAATCGGCGCAGGACTAGCACGTGATATCGCAGCCATCTGGTTAACAACAGAATTCGAAGGCGGTCGTCACACACCACGCGTTGAAAAAATTATGGACATCGAACGTACAAAAGGGATGTGTTAACCGATGGAGCCCTTTGTTATTGAATCGATAAAAGAAGAACTACAATTACTTTTACAACAATTCAGCGAACAACAAAGAATTCCACACGGCTCTATCATCGTAATCGGCTGTAGCACGAGCGAAGTATTAGGAGAAAACATCGGTACATACGGAAGTGAAGAAGTCGCAAGCATTCTTTTTGAAACACTCGCACGCTTCTCAAACCGCGCCGGCTGGCATTTAGCATTCCAATGTTGTGAACACCTAAACCGCGCACTAGTCGTTAGCCAAGAAACAATGCGACGCTATAGCCTCGAACAAGTAAGTGTCGTACCCGTCTCACAAGCAGGAGGCGCAATGGCCGCGTATGCCTTCAACAACTTCGACAAAGCAGTCGTCGTCGAATCCGTAAAAGCATCCGCAGGCATCGACATCGGACAAACGCTCATCGGTATGCACATAAAAGCAGTCGCAGTACCCGTCCGCGTCACACAACGTACAATCGGCGCAGCGCTAGTAACCCTAGCTGTAACAAGACCAAAACTAATCGGTGGCGCACGCGCCGTCTATGAAAAATAAGGAACAACCAACGCACGGAGTACCATTTATCTGGAAAAGAGAACCCCTCAAAACCAGAAAAAAGCACACGGAGTTGCCCGACGTAGTACCCCAAGCTCTGAACAAAGATACGCGTATGGCAATTATTTTAATAGAACATAACCAAGAACGCGAGCGTAGTTTTTTCACAACCCATACATGAAAAGGTTTAACGCGACCTTGCCTTTTTCACAACCCATGGATGAAAAGTTTTAACGCGACCACGAACACATCGATGAAGGGTACGGAGACAGGCAACGGAGACTCCCGCGGAATCAGGCGGAAACGTGAGACCCCACAGGAGCAGTTTTATCGCGACGAGGAG
>JBOFGC010000073.1:0-7417 GCA_051648945.1 Bacilli bacterium | reverse complement strand
TCTATTAACACGTACATTTGACCGTGAAATGTTAGTTAAGAATATCGGTCTATTCAACTATCATATTTATGATATTGCACAACAAGCAACTACGAGTGCACAGAGAGCTCTAGCTGATTCATCTGAACTCTCTAAAGTCGATACGTATTTAGCGAGCAAGGCCAACACACCGAATGATGAAATGTACGCAAAAGCTAAAGGAAAAAACGTTATTTTAGTAAGTGTAGAATCTACGCAAAGCTTTGTGATTAACAACACAATTAACGGTGAAGAGATTACACCATTCTTAAACGACTTCCTAAAAGATAGTTATTACTTCGATAATTTCTATCATCAAACAGCGCAAGGTAAAACATCTGATTCAGAGTTTATCTCAGACAATTCAATGTACCCACTCGACCGTGGTGCAGTATTCTTTACGCACGGAACGAATGAATATAAAGCATTACCGGAATTACTTGGCGACGAAGGCTATTATTCTGCAGTGTTTCATGCGAATAACAAATCGTTTTGGAACCGGGATGTCGTTTATCCAAACTTAGGATACGACAAGTACTTCGATATCGATTCTTATGAAATTACACCTGAGAATTCAATCGGATGGGGCTTAAAAGATAAGGAATTCTTTGAGCAATCAATGGATTACTTGAAAGACTTGCCACAACCGTTTTACGCGAAGTTTATTACACTTACAAACCATTTTCCGTTTGATTTAAGTGAAGAAGACTCAAGTGTAGATGTATATGATTCAAATAGTAAGACATTAAATCAATATTTCCGTACAGTTCGTTACACAGATGAAGCGTTAGAAATGTTTGTGAACATGTTAAAAGAAGAAGGATTATATGATGATAGCATTATCGTATTCTACGGCGATCATTATGGCATTAGTACGAACCATAACAAAGCAATGGAACAATACCTAGGCTATCCGGTAACGCCAGACGTATCAACACAATTACAACGTGTACCATTCCTTGTACACATACCTGGTGAAGAAGGAAAAACAATCTCAACCGTAGGCGGTCAAATCGACTACAAGCCAACCATGTTGAATTTATTAGGCATTCCGACAGACAATACGTACTCATTCGGAACGGACCTTTTCTCAAAAGATAAAGACGATTTCGTTGCATTCCGTGATGGCGGCTTTGTAAACGATAAATACATCTTCACAGGTGGAAAATTGTATGACAAAGCAACAGGTGCTGAAGTAGATAAATCTCTCGCACAAGACGATATCACACGCGCAGAGCTTGAACTCGAACAATCTGACAGCATCATCTACGGCGATTTGCTTCGATTCTCAAAATAAAAATAGCAGTAAATGAAATCCCAAACATTAAAACTTCAATTATGAAGTTTTAACTGTTTGGGATTTTTTTACGAACAATATCATTCAAACAAAAATGTCCATAAAAACCAAATATCATATCCACCCCCCACTCTTGAATAAACTGATAGTATACAATACTTCCCATGTTCATTTGATTCCCCAAAAAAAGGAGTAAAAATATGAAGCCAACATTTATTTTTCCAAAACACTACACTTCTACCTCACTTGCTCAAGACATAACTATCCTAAAAAATCACTATCCAGAATTACAAGTTTCAGAAATCGGTAGAAGTTTACGTCAAAAACCAATCTTTGAACTGACGTTCGGTGAAGGAAATAAAACGATTCATTTACAGGCAGGCATTCATGCAAACGAATGGCTCACCTCTGTCGTATTAATGGACTATTTCGTCCGCCTTATAAACGAAAGTCAAAAAACAGAAATAGGCAAACAGTGGAGTATTAGTATCGTTCCCATGTGTAATCCAGACGGTGTTGATTTAGTGCTTGGCGAAATTCCCAAAAACGATCCGTCTTATTTATTCGCACGAAGCATCAATACCCATGGTGAAGACTTTTCGTGGTGGAAAGCAAATGTCGCCGGTGTGGACTTAAACAATCAATTTCCCGCAAAATGGGACATTGAGCGAAGTCGAAAACCACACAAAACAGCAGCACCGAGAAACTGGCCAGGAAATACGCCATTATCAGAGCCGGAATCACAAGCGTTAGCAAAAATGTGTGAAAATGGGCAATGGGATGTGTTGATTTCACTGCATAGTCAAGGAAGGGAAATTTATTGGGGATATGAAGGACACGAACATCCACGCTCCGAAGAACTTATTTATGAAATAGAAAAGGTTTCAAACTTTCGATGTATACAGAACATTGATAGTCATGCCGGCTTTCGTGATTATTTTTTAAAGGAAAAAGGCGGAATTGGTTTAACAATCGAAATGGGTAAAGGTGTAAATCCGTTACCTCTTTCACTCTATGAGGAAACATATGAAGACGTAGCAACAATACTAGATACGATATTTTCATTTGAAATAAGTGGATAGAAGCTGAATAAAATTGTGTGGTGCGCACCTTTTTTCACAAGTCATATATTTAGTTCTGTAATGTGAAGTCAAGCACTGAATACCCTGAATTGAAAGCTCAAGTTTAGAGGGAGATTGCGAGTAGTTTTGGCTACTGAGTGAGTAGATATGGAGATTAGTGGGTCTATGACGAAGAACCGATGCTGAAATTCAAAACGAGTTACAAATCACTCAAAACGAGTTACAACTCCCAAATCCCTGCACCCATAATGACAAAGCAAGCGTATATACAAAATAACCACAAAAAAAGTTGCACTTCATGACGAAACCGCCATAAAGTGCAACTTTTTTATTAATGTTGTGCAGGAAAACCGTTATCAACGAGTGTCATTACAGCAAACCAACCAAAAATTAAAAAACTAGGTACACCGAATGCTAGACCAAGTAAGTTGCGGTCTTTCCATGAATTCCAGCTACCGATTCCTGAGAAAACGGCAACAATAAAAAATAAAATAACTGTAGGCATAAATGGAATCCCCCTATCCCATGAGATGTGCAAAAAATGAAAATTCTGAAAACAACTACATTTATTGTACTTAGAAATGGAGAGATTGTACAGTAAAAAATGTTGAATTTGTTACAGGTTAATTGGAATTGTAACATTTACAGTATGTATATCTGCATATTTACTGACAAGTGGTGCGATGTGCGCAGGCAACAGAAGCATTCCCTCTATTTTTGCTATTAAATACTCTTCTAGATGAAGCGTAAACATGTGGTATTCTGTCTCGTTTTCACAAGTGCTATTCAGTAAGAAACACTGTGTAAAATAGGTATAGAATGTGCCAGTATGAAAGACGTAGTCATCAAAATGTTCTTCGCGACGTAACGCAGATGTTTGAAGTGCGACAAGTAGTTCAACTGTGAGACCAAGTTCGCGAACGAGGTCACAAGTAGCGTGAAAATGTTGTGAAGTTACAACGAGATAGTTTTCATCGGTCTGAAAACATGGTAAGTTTAAACTGTCTGCACAATGAAGTGCAAGGGAGCATTCTTCTGGATGCTCGAAAAATAGTGCATAGTGCATGATGTTCACCTCAAATTTAGTATAAGGAGAAACAGATGAAAATTCAAACTTTATCAATGGGTCCGATTGGGACAAATTGTTATGTCGTTTATAACGAAAAGAAAGAAGCAATCATATTTGATCCGAGTGGAGAAGCTACGACAATTTTATCTTTTCTAAAAGATGAATCATTGACGCCGATTGCAATATGTTTGACACACGCGCATTGGGATCATATTTGGGGACTTGAAAAATTACATGAAATCTTAAATGTACCGGTTTATCTACATAAAAAAGAACAAAATTGGTTAGAAGACGCATCGTTAAATGGTTCTAGTCGATTCGGTTTTCCAGCGCTTTCTATGAAAATCGCAACAGAAAAAGTGACGCATGAAATGTCCTTAGTGCTCGGCAACTTTAAAATGAACTGTCTCCATTTGCCAGGACACAGCCCAGGTAGTGTTGGTTACTATTTCGCGGAACAAAATATAATCGTTTCAGGTGATGTCCTTTTTGAAGGAAGTGTAGGACGTACTGATTTGAAAGGGTCAAATCCAAGCCAACTTGAAAGCAGTATCGTAACACTGTATGAAAAGTGTGCGCTGCGATGCACAGTGTATCCAGGTCATGGAATGCCAACTACGCTTGAAAAAGAAAAGCGTTGGAATCCTTATGTGAGTCAATTTTTGCGATGAATAGCGCAGAACAAAGTATACCTTTTGATCAATGGATGCATCACAAGCTTTATCATCCGACAGAAGGATACTACTGCTCACCAATTGTAAAAATCGGTAAACAAGGTGATTTTCTTACAACACCAACAATGAGTACACTTTTTGCGGAAATTTTAGCAGAAAAAATAGCACGCGTACAAAAAGAGGACGGATTGTCGCCTTGTATTGCAGAATTCGGTGCGGGGACATTGGCGTTATATGAAGGGATTGCAGCATATTGGGCTAAAAAGTATCCTGAACAAAACCTAACGTATATGGCGATTGATGTAAGTGCATATCACCGAAGCAGTGTTGTTTCGAGTTTTGAAAACGTCAATCTCATTACCTACGAAAGTGTAGAGCAATGGATTGCGTCATATATGAGAACCGGATGGTCTGGCGTATGGTTAAGCAATGAATTTTGGGACGCGCTTTGTACGAAGAGAGTACGAATGGAAGATACATGTTGGTATGAACAGTATGTTTTCCAAAGTACGGGCAGTAGCGAATGGAAAAGGATTCATGACGAAGCATTACTCCAACTCATACAGACGACCTTACCAAATGTTGAGCATATGATTTTTGAAGTAAGTCCAGCGCTAAGCGAAACATTTCAAGCAATCAGTGCAGTTATTACAAAAGGCAGGATGCTCCATTTTGACTATTTTCTATCCAATGAATTTCGTGCACACCCATCGCGAAAAAATGGCACGTTACGTGGCTATTTTAAACATTCGCTTATTGAAGATGTGCTCTCTTTTCCGGATGCGTGTGATATTACGTATGATGTGAGTTGCGAACATTTCGAACAGACTGCAGAGAAATGCGGATGGGGAAATTTGCAAAAAACGAAACAAGGTACATGGCTTGTAGAAAATGGGTTGTTACAAAAGTTAGCAGAAACAACGGACAGCAATCCATTTAGTGAAACGCATCGAAGAAATCGCCAAATTCAACAATGGGTATTTGGTGAAGGCATGGGAAATGCATTTGATGTATATGAAGCGGTAAAAAAATAGGAAACCATCATTTTTGACAATATTGTTGAAAATGATGGTTTTTCATTTCCTTAAAAATGGAAAAACGTTGACAGAATAATGGGTAACAGTTACTATATAAGTACATAGTTATATACTTATTGATTGAGGTGATTTAGAAATGCAAGAAATCATGATGATGAGCGAGAAAATAAAAGCTGTTGCAGACCCAACGCGGTTAAAAATACTGGCAGTACTGAAAGACGGAGAGCAATGCGTTTGTGAACTCGTACCAATCTTAAATATTTCACAACCAGCTGTTAGTCAACATTTAAGACGATTAAAGCAGGAAAATATTATAACAGAACGACGGAATGGAAATTGGATGTACTACCGACTTCATGAACACCAAGCGTTCTATATTCAAGCAATACTAAATGAACTGCCTGCGATGGAAAAAGGAACGTGTTGCAATGAGCGCGTCTAATCATAGCGTACAGATTACAAGTGCACCGATTTTGAAAGTATTAAGTGCGCTTAGTATTCCCCTCATTGGAAGTTCGATTTTGCAATTTCTGTATAACATGATTGATATGTTTTGGGTTGGGAAGCTTGGAAGTGGGGCTGTTGCAAGTGTTGGGACGATTACCTTTCTCATAGGCTTTGCGTATGCAATCCAGTCCTTTGTCATTGTCGGGTCTGGTGTGGAAATTTCGCAAAGTATTGGACAGGGAAAGATGGAGAAGGCGAAAATATTCGGGACGGCAGGATTGATGTGGAATGGTTTCCTTGGTAGTCTCACAATCCTATTTTTTCTGATTCTTGGAAAACAATGGATATCCTTTTTTCAACTTCAGGACAACACGTTAGAAAAAGATGCGTGGTTGTACTTAGTTGTCTGCATTCCTGCAGTCATCTGTTCCTACTTTAACGTGTACTTTGCACGTGTTTGGGCGAGTTATGGCAATACACGTATGGCGCTTCAAATCAGTGCAATCGGAATTGTAATTAACATTTTGTTAGATCCACTGTTTATTTACGGTTTGAACTGGGGTGTTGCGGGTGCAGCGGCAGCGACGGTCATTGGAAATGTTGTTGTACTTGCTGTTTTTTATTGGCGAAGCAAGCAACTCTTCACGAAACCTAAAAATGTAACGACAACTCATATGAAATCAATTGCGGCACAGGGACTACCAATGAGTTCTCAACGTATTCTCTTTATGGGAGTAAATATTGTCCTTGCAAAATTCATTGCGACATACGGTGCAGACGCTATTGCAGCACAACGTATCGGTCTACAAATCGAATCGATTGCCTATTTGGTAATCGGTGGAATTGGTGGGGCAGTATCCTCATTTGTCGGTCAAAACTATGGCGCAAAACAATGGGACCGTATCGAAAAAGGCTACAAAATAGCGTTGCTACTCGGCTTTAGTTACACTGCGCTATTGATGGTTGTGTTTCTAGGCATACCTGAACAAATTGTACGGATATTTGTAGATGATCCCAATACTATAGCGATTGGCGGCGATTATTTACGAATCGTTGGTTTGAGTTTGATGTTTGCAACGGCAGAAATGATTAGTAATGGCTTTTTTACTGGAATTCGAAAAGGAAGCGTTGCGGCAACAATCAGTATCACATTTACGGTGCTTAGAATTCCGCTTGCTATTTTCCTAATGCAACAGTTTGGTATAAATGGCTTGTGGTGGAGTATCGCTATTTCAAGTATGGTAAAGGGAATACTTGCAGTTGTCTTTTTTAAAATGGAATGGAGGCGTTTAATTCATGTTAGAGCGATTAAAGAAAGTAAATAGAAAATATATAGAAACAGCCAACTTTGGATTAGAGCGAGAAATGTTACGTGTCGATCAAAATGGAGTATTAGCCACAACGCCTCATCCAGCTGCATTTGGCGATAAATTACGTAATCCCTATATTACGACCGATTTTGCAGAGAGTCAGATTGAAGTAATAACACCAGTTTTTCCGACAATAAAGGAGGCACACGATTTCTCGCATGCACTCTATAACATTGTCGCAAACGAATTAGATTCAGAGCTACTATGGGGACAATCGATGCCTTGTGCAGTGCCCGATGAATCAGCAATCCAAATTGCAACCTATCACGACAACGATGCTCAAGGAGAACAAGCAAGTACATACCGTCAACGATTGTTAGAAAAGTATGGTGGTACAAAGCAGTTGATATCGGGCATCCATTTCAATTTTTCATTTCATGAAGAACTTTTGAAAGCTCTTTATAAAGAGAGTGGACAAAGTAA
>JBOFGC010000072.1:0-6322 GCA_051648945.1 Bacilli bacterium | reverse complement strand
ACTGATAATCTTTATAAGCTTGTTCATTCACAACATTCACCTCCATGCACACAAAATAAAAAGGGGTGCATCCCCCCCTCGTATGAATTGTCAAAAAATATAAACTGCAAACTCTTAGCCCCGATGTACAGCGCCTCTGAAATTTTCGTTTTTATTTTTGTGGGGGGTATATTACCACCGCTCATCATTCATAAATTCTATTTCTTTTCGTTTATTACTCTTATTGCGTTCGTGGATACGTTCATGACAATCAAAACAAACCGATATAAGATTTGTTTCATCTAAGCATCGTAAAGGGTTTACTTTTAACTCTTCTTTGTGATGAACTATCCTCGCCTTAACAATCTCTCTCTTTCGATTCTCTTTGCATAACTGGCATTCAAAGTTATCCCTAGCAAGAATGATCTTGCGTTTACTCCTCCAAGTTCTGCTGTTATAAAATTTATCTTCTCGCCCTTCAATTATCCAACTAGCAAACTTATCACGCATCAATCAACATTGCTGCCGATACAGCATATAAGTTTGCAATATTATTAATGTCTAGCACGAACAAATCATAAGCGCCTTCTTCGATCGAAGTATACGCTTCAACACTCATACCTAATTCTTCCGCTGCTTCTTCGCGACTATACCCATGAAATTTACGCTGTTGTTTAATATTCTCTCCCAATTCTACTACCCCTTTTCATTAATTCAAAACTACGCCAGGAAAAAGTATTGGGGGAAAAACCTGGCGCAGTTTTCAAATAATGACTGCTTGTGTTGTTTTTGAAAACAAATAGATTGCTGCTTGCTAATTGTTATTAGCTCGATGTGCCTAGCAATTTTGGTGGTCTTTAATCCATCGTGACAACAACCTATTTGTGCGTTTGCAGTTCATTTTACTGTTCTGCATTTTAAATATATCTGATATTACCCACTAACTTCCACTAACTCTTTTAAAATTTTGCAATATGTTCGTATCCTTTTTCTAATCTTTTACGTGCAGCAACACTTGTAATATTTAATTTCTTAGCTACGGTAACTTCTGAGTGATTACGATAGCACTTCTTATCATTACAATAAAATGTTCGAATGTGATACATCCGCAGTGTTTGAGAAATCTCAACTGGTATTGATTCATCACTTAACCACGACGAGATCATCAACATCAATTCTTGACTCCGTTTAACCTTCTGCTTGTATTGGCCATTCAATATCGTTTCCATTTTTACGAGCTTTTTATGTGCATCACTCTCATGTTCTACTTGTGATGAACGAGGCATTCCATTGCTCGCACACAATTGTATGTCACCGATGCTCTCTCGAATGTCTCTTACTGATTCTTTTAATCTCATAATATCTAGTTTCAACTGCTTGAATTCTAAAAATACTTCTTTCACTTCTTGAGATGTCATCTTATCGCCCCTTTATCTTTCGCTCTAATGCCTCATCTGCAATTACTGGCTTCAAACAATATTTATTCATGAGACTTGTATCTCCGTACTGATGCGCTTCGTTATGGTGTTCAGCGCATAGCGGCAATACTTCTCTGCCTACATGACTAATAGATGTTCTATCATTTCCTAAACCAATTCGACTGCTTGAATGATATTCTTCAAACTCATCTTCGTACCCTCCAACATGATGAATATGTGCATACTTGCCACAACACACACACTTCCGCTTCATGATCAACTGATAAACATATCCTTCGTGCTGAGTGAACTGCTTGTGATTCTGTTCCGATAGCTCAATATCATGAAAAATCATATATGCCAAAATATAATTGATGAATGCTCTTGCTATAAACTTAGACATACTGCTCTTGCGCATAGATAGATTATTCATCTCATTTGCTTCTTCAAAACACTTTAATAAATATTTTCTGTGTTGGTCATATGTCATATCTGTTCCGTCTGCTTGTTTTGCTATATCTCTACATAAGCCGAATATCATTCCTCTTTGTGTTTCTGTTATATGTTCTTTGTCATCTAGGATGAGTGCCACCTCCTTTATCCGTTCCGGGATTCGTTCTGTTTGTATCGTTAATACGGTCTTATCCTCTTCCGTTCTGCTTGCTAGCACTTTGCCGTTGATCACTAAATTCTCTCCTTCAAAGCATATACAGGGTATTTTTCTTGTACGAACTGGTAACTAGTGAATCGTTTACCATCAAAACCTTCTAATAGTTTTTGTTGGGATAATCTCGTGTGCTTCTTAAGTCCATCAATACTCCATGCATCTACAGTCGTCCCTTTCTTTGTATTTTTTAAAATATATTTGACCTTCCAGCACTTGATGGATAGTACGTTTTGAAAACGTGCTACTTTCCCTGTTGGCCATTGGCTCTGATCGGTTGCGTACTGTTCTAACTGCTTGATTGAAAATCCAGTTTTAAGCGATACTTGCTTTAACTCTTCCAGGCTCAATGTTTGCAAATACTTTTTAATTGCTTCTTGTAATTTCACGTTAAATTTGTCCCTTTCTGTTTGGCTTGATCTTTAGCACCCCTAAATCAACATAAATTCTTGTGACTATTTTATAAGAATCATCAGCGTCAAGCACTTTGTGAATACCTTGACGTAGCTCGCTTACATTAAGCAGTGGTATGTCTTCACAACGAATAGCTAAACCTTCATTGTCAATTTCCCAATCCAATTCCGTTACGTTGTCACAAACGATTTTACCATCTGCGATTGTTTCCTCGTTGATTGTAATCATAAAGACTGTATTGTCGTTTTCTAATAAATCTACTAAATCAGCTACTGTTCTCATCAACAAACTACCATCCTAACGAATTTCGATTTTTATGAAATGAATATATCTCATCGCGCAACTCTTCTAATCTACCACACATAATTATCACAACTTTCTACAATAAAGTATCCGTCTTTTGATTGTTTGATCGTATAGCCTTGCTGTTCTAATCGTTCACGAAAAAGTGGCATTTCTTTTCTTCGCACCACGGTATTACCGTACTCTTCTAATCTTGCTAATACATTGGGAAATCCAGAGATATTACTTTTCGCTCCTTTTACAGGGCGCAATGCATCTTCCCACGCATCACCTTTATTCAGGCGATTGCGAATAGTGCGTGGATGTAAATCTAACTCCCTTCCCCATTCAATGATTGTTTTATCTTGGAATTTAGTTCTACTCATACTAAAATTCATTTTGTTTTCTCCTCTTTCATCATTTCATGCCGACTAGAACGGTAAATCATCATCAGAAATTTCAATTCCTGGTTGCTGTATAGCGAAATTGTCTGCTTGTTCCGATGAATAAACTGCTTGCTGTGGCTGAGTGGGCGGTGCTACGATTCCTTGTCCAGTTGGTTTATAGCCACTCTGTGTCACTTGATTACCATATTGATCATCTTGTTTCTTCGATTCTAAAAATTGAATACTATCTGCCACGACTTCCATCACAAATCGCTTTGATCCATCCTGCACTTCATATGTTCGTGTCTGTAATCGCCCATCAACACCAATGAGCGCTCCTTTATGCATATAGTTTGCTAGGTTCTCTGCTTGTTTTCTCCAAGCAATGCAAGGAACGAAGTCTGCTTCTCGCTCTCCTGCTTGATTGGTAAACGTCCGGTTGACAGCAACTGTGAATTGACATGTAGCTATTCCATTCGTTGTATATCTTGTTTCTGGGTCTTTTGTTAATCTTCCTACTAGTGTTACTCGATTGATCATGCTTTCTCCTTTATCGCTTACGCGTCTTGTTCGCTACTTCCAAATAAAATTCCAAAGAACTGTTTGAGTGCTTCTGCTTCTTCGCTTAATTTCGCTTGCTGCTCTTCAATGATTTCACCATCTTCTTCGATTACTTCATTATTATTGTTGATTAATTTTGCAATAACTGTCAAGGCTGTATCAAATGCTGCCACTTGAAACTTCGTTTCTCTGAATTGCGTAAACGTAGGTGAGCTCTCAGACATAAAGAAATTTTCCATCACGAATTTCTTCTCTTCTTCAATTCCTTTGATAATTTGTTCTAACTTGTTCATAATTGTTCTCCTTAAAATTCTAGTCTCATTTGATCTTCTGTCACGTTATATCCGTCATCTTTTAGAAGTCTATGTGACTCCGAAGCTCCTAATTCAGTTTCGGTCACTTCTTCACATGCTTGTTCCAAAATATATTCATGGGCACATTCTTCACAACAAAATATACAACCGTCATACTCAAAGCATTCTTCACCGAATTCAATTTCAGAATAGCACCCATTCTCCCGGCATATTGCGTATTTACGCACCTTCTTCGGCGCATTGATTTCATCAATTATGTTCATTGCTACCAACTCCTTTCCTAATTGGCTTTTTGACTAGCAAACCAATTCCTGGAACAGGCAACTGATTATCAATTGCAATGACTTCATAATCTGCAAATCTTTCCTCTTTTACTACTTGTTCATTTGCGATTAGCTTTAAATCACCATTTCTTGTAATGATCCATAGGTGCATCTTACAATGAATTTTATCAATAACATCTTTAACAATCATCTTTTTAAACCTCCAACTGCAACTGTCCCGGAATGCATTCACGTATTCCTAACAGTTTTTTGATTTCAAATAATGTCGTTGGTTTTTCTTGTTTACTTAGCTCAATGCATACCTTCGCATAATCAGCAAACTTCAATCTGTATACTTCAACATACAATTGCTCGATTTCTCGCTTATTCAAGTGCCACACGCTCAACGTCTTCTCATCAAACGTTGAAAATCGCTCGTGTAGCAATTCCATACCCCTTAAATACTCTTTTTTAGTCATTTCATTACTCCTTATACATTTTTTTGCTTTCGTGGCTTAGAAACGATTTAAATGCTTTGTTTTAAAATTTCAACTGGTATATAAAATTCACATCCGCCATTTTCAACGATAATTGCAGCATCTTCAATTCCAGCAATTACTACTTCTTTATTGCAGAAATAGTCTTTTATTGTTTTTGTCACTGCAAATGTTCCATCATTTATGGTGATCCACTCGCTCCATGTCCCTACTTGCAAATCAGCACCAGGGATTTTTTTTATTTCTTCCCAAGACATCACGGAAATAACATGGCCAATACATAATTTCTCAAATTCTATTTTTTTATTCATGTTCGCTTACCTGCTTTTGAAACCACTCGTTGTATAATTCTTTCTGCTTGTAATAAGCAAATCGCCCTAATTTGTTACCGTTCAAATGGAAATCTAAATACATTCGATTGTTGATAGCAATCTGCTTGTATTTTTCTAAATTATCTAACACACTTTGAATTGTTGGTGATAATTGCTGCATGCGTTCATTTTCTGCTGTTAAACGATGTATTGTTTGTTTATTGCATTTTGCTAAATGATTAAGTGTGATTAATTCTTGTTCTTGCTTTTTATTAACTGTTTTAATTTCTTTTAGCAACAAAGAAATACGTTCCACTTCTTTATGCAACACTGTGTTCTCACCTTGAAGCTTCTCTAACTCCAATAATTGCTTGCTACTGAGCCCTTTTAATGCTTCCGTGTGCTCTGCCTTTTCACGAACGATTCGTGTTAAAGTTCCATTTTCTTCCGTTAATTGTTCATATTTCGCTTTTTTCATAATTTTAAACATTGTAAATACCGTCCTCTCCAATTTGCCAGTCCGTTCTGGTTGTTTCGATTACTCCGTCTTTAAAGTTCGTAAGCGTCTGCAGTAAATCATTCATGAATAAACCCTTCTGTTTGTATTTCTACTCGCATCTTATTGAATTTCTCCTCAAGTGCTGAATAGCTTGTATTTGTAAGCGCTAAGTGTTGCTCGTTTGTTTTACGAGCATGTAATATTTCGAGTGATTTTTTTAAGTTGAATCGAATATGGCCAACGTTGCTGTCATTGCTCATTTTGATATCTTGCATGAATGTTTCGGCGATTTCTCTTACTGCTTGTCCATAGCGCGCTTCAATACATTGTTTCCACTTGTCTGGATTGTATGTTGGCGAGAATCGTTTAGTCGCTTTGTAAATGATGAAGTCGGCTTGTTCATCAACGTTTACAATTTCTATTGCTTGCTCCATCGCTTGCTTAATCATCTGATTCAAACTTGCAATTGTTGGTGGCTTACTGATATTCAGCATATGTTCTCGTGCCGCAAACTGAAATACTCTTAATTCTGTTTGACCTAACATCTTGTACCAGACGTTCATCTCATCAGCAGTAAGTCCAAATTGGGAACCGTCATAATTTTTGTAAACGCTGCAAAGATAATTGATTGCTTTTACAAATTGCTCTTGTGTCATGTGTTATCATCCCCTTCTTAAAACGCATCATCCATAAAATTATGATCTACGCTCATATGTGCAGTCGTCATTTGTTTT
>JBOFGC010000071.1:0-1518 GCA_051648945.1 Bacilli bacterium | reverse complement strand
GCAATTGCATGAAATGATGTGGTATTTACATGATGCAAGCACGTTTTGTTCTACTCAGGATATGTTTCAAGAAATAGAGAAAATTTACATTGAAACAGAGAAATTAACCCATTTACCGAGCGAGCAACTCGAGAAAATCGACCTATTTATGCATCGAATGAAAGTCAACGCAATTTTAAAGGAAGTACATAGCGAGGTGCAAAAACGTATTGCGAAGCTGAATCTTAGCAATACAGCAAAAGCCCGTCTAAAACCATGTCATGACTATGTGAATAAAAACCTTACACAAACTAATTTAATTGGTGCTAATTTTGCCGGAGTACTGCTCATTGAAGCCAATTTAAAAGGGGCTGATTTGACAGGCGCTAATTTCATTGGCACAGATATGAGAAATACAAACATAAGAGGTGCAAACCTTCGCGATGCTATGTTCCTTACACAAACGCAAGTGAATGCAGCGCGTGGAGACAAGCATACGTTATTGCCGAGATGGCTAGAACGACCAGGAAATTGGGAGTGAGTGAATTTGTTTTCAAGTATTCTTTGTGGAGATGAAAAAGTAAGAAGTTTTAAACAACAATTTACGAGAACAGCTGTTCGAGCGGTTATTTTAAAACATAATCAGATTTTGATGATCAAATCAAATAATGGTGACTATAAATTTCCGGGTGGCGGTTTGGAAAAAGGCGAAACGCATGAAGTGGCATTATGCCGTGAAGTGCTCGAAGAAACAGGATATAGGATGGACGTGCGTATGGAGTTGGTAGGTGAGATAACAGAAATTTCTCAGGACCTATTCAATGAGGAAGCGGCGTTTGTTATGCAATCATATTATTATCGTACGGACGTTTTAGGAGAACCCTCAGAGCAATCATTGGACACCTATGAAGCTGAACTCGGTTTTGTTGGTGAATGGATTGACTTGAATGAAGTAATTGAAGCGAATGAAAGTATTGTTGAAGTAGGGAATCCGAATTGTATTCCATGGTTAATAAGAGAAACGCTTGCTTTAAAATGTATTCGAGATGAAATGAATAAGAAAAAATAGCTATTATGACACGAACGTGTGCAGCAGTTCGTGTTTTTTGTTGAGTAAAAAAACGAGGATAACAAACATATTTTTACAAAAGATGATACTTTTCATTGAACACTGTGACATACATTTGTCAAATTTTAAAGAAAACGCTATCATTGTGACGCATTGATGGATTACCTCTATACACTTCACATTTTTAATTGTTATAATATTCTGGTAATTTAGAAAATTAAAGGAAAAGGAAGTGTAGCATGTCGATTTTTACGAAGTGGACGTTTGCGAACCGCTCTGCAGTTGCATTAGTAACGGTATTAGTCGTTGTATTGAGCGCCCTTAGTGTATTTCGAATTCCGATGGAGTTGTTTCCAGCGGCTGACCAGCCGAGTGTCGTTGTTGTCTCTTATGCGGGTGGTATTGATGCAAAAACGATGGAAACAGAAGTAACAAATCCAATCGAACAAGTGCTAGGAAATATCACGGGT
>JBOFGC010000070.1:0-4065 GCA_051648945.1 Bacilli bacterium | reverse complement strand
GTGTGCGATTACGAGTGTCGGTTTGCCTGTTTGCGCAATTACGTTTGACATTGTAAACGTCTTTCCGGTGCCCGTCGCACCGAGTAGCACTTGATGTTTTTTCCCACTCGTTATTCCCTCTACCAACTCTTTAATCGCTGCTGGTTGGTCGCCTTGTGGGGTATAGGCACTTTCCACGCTGAAGGTTTGATCCATATTCACTACTCCTCACTCTCGTCGCTTTCTACATACTTCATAGTGTAGCACAATTCCGTTAATTATATCCATAAAAACGAACAAGTATTCTCTTTTTTGATTTACGGCGCAGTTTTTGTTTGAATAAAAGGAATATTCTGTTATAATGTCGGAGGAAGTGGTACTTTTTTACTAGAAATTTAGAAAGTGGGTGAGTGTATGCGTAATCTTATTTATCTGTTTAATGTTCTGTTACTCGTAATTCTCGGTTGGGGTATATATGAAGTCGCTTCTTTTGGACAAAATCAGACATACGCACCTAGTCATGAACCTCTTACTGAAAAGATTCTCATTTCAAAAACCAAAAAGGGTACCATTCTACTGCAAAAAATCGTAGCAACTGGTGCGAACAAAGAAAGTATGCAAGAATTACAGCAATTTATAACTTCTTTCGATGACTTTGCGAAACACCCTGTAAAAGATATGCAGACCTATTCTGTTGCTCTGAAAAAAACATTTTCTAGCATTCTAGCATACAGCAATACTGGGACAAAAGAAAAAACACTCGGCGAAATCTATCCCATATTTTATCAATATACAAAAAAACTAAACATGCCAACCATACAAAAACAGCTACTTTTTGAAGCGACTGCGGCAACGTATGAACGTAGTAAAAATACAGAACACAATGCTGTCCTTTCTTTTGTAGGCGACACTGCGTTCGGCACTTACCCCGAAGCACCGAAACATTTACATTTCGACGCTGTACTAAAACAGAATAATGCTGATAAAGACTACGTGTTTAAACATACAGTTCCTTGGTTTCGAACGGACGATCTCAGTGTAATCAATGCAGAAAGTGCATTTACTTCCGCAAAAAAAGCCGTCCAAAAAATGTGGCGTATAAAAAGTAAACCCGATCATGTTGCATTATTACCTGCCAATGGAATAGAAGTTGCCAATCTAGCGAATAACCATACGATGGATTATTACGAAGTTGGCTATAAAGAAACATTAAGATCATTTAAAGCGAACAAAGTTGATGTATTTAATACAAATAAACCGTTACTAAAAAAAGTAGAAGGTATGAACTTTGTTTTCCTCGGTTACGATTTTCGTATGCGGAATTCATCACCAAAAAACAGTGAAACTATCGTTAGAGATGTGAAAAAGTATAAGAAGAGTAATAATATCGTTATTGTTAATATGCACTGGGGCGTTGAGTATCGGGAGACACCTGTGGTTTATCAACAGCAATATGCACACGCCGCACTGAATGCTGGTGCGGACATTATCGTTGGGCAACATCCACATCGACTTCAAAGTGTTGAAAAGTATAAGGGAAAATATATTTTTTATAGTTTAGGAGACTTTGCTTTTGGAGCCGATCCGACATTAAAATCTCGCGAAACAGTTATTTTACGTACGTCTTGGAAAAATACAAAGAATGGTATTCGACTTGCTGATTGGTGGATTGTGCCGACACTTGAGAACTCTGATGGAAGTACCACTGAAAACAACTATCAACCATTACCCGTTTACGGAGAAACTGCAACCAAAATTATCGATGAATTGAAGCGAATTAGTGCGCCTATTCCTGGTGGGGTTAAACAATTTACTTATTTTGATCCATTTTAACAAAAAAAAACTACCAAATTGGTAGATGGAATGAAAAACAGTTGGTAGATGTTTATATACATAAACATCTACCCCCAAAACTTGCCCCCTGTGTAGAATTACTTCTACACTTTTTATTTTCTAACTTTTTGAATAAAAAGTCAAATTATTATGTGCTTTTTTTCACAAAGTTTTTATAAAAAAACTACCTAGGCGTTTAATCCTAGATAGCGGATGCTTGGAGAATACGTTCTTCCTTTACCCATAAAAAGCCAAGTTCATGGTGTTCATTTGCGTACGTTGCACGATTGACAAAACGCAGTTCACCGTCTTGCGTCAATAACTCTAATTTTGCTTGTGCACGATTCGCATCTAATAACGTATAAAATTGTTCTACACTTTGAACACTGTTTCCATTCACTCTTACAATACGTTCGCCTGGTTGTATTCCAAGTTCTGCTGCTGGTGAATTTGGCAAAATTGCTAGGACAACAATTCCTTCGTTCGAATTCGTAAATACCGGCGACTTGATAAGGTCCTCGTTGGACATACGATAGCGGATATACAACCAACCTAGTAAATAAAACACGCCGACAAACGGAGCAAGAAGGGGCACGAAAATACTAACAAGCGCCAAAAGAATACCAATAACTGCAAATAATCGTGTGCGCTGTGCATAAACTTTAATGTAGCGTTCTGGGAAATTTCCTTGCATTACCAATATCGCTCCCACAGCTAGTGGTAATAAAGCAAGCGTTCCTCCACCTTCTTGTAATTGCTGTAAACTACCAAATGCTAATGGTGTTTGTAATGTACCACTCGGAAGGTATACGATGAGTGGTAATAGCCATAACGCTTTTAATAAATGTGCACCTATATTTCGTCCGCGCTTACTTTGTAGAACAAGTGGATATGTACTCTTGTTTGCTGATTTATTCAACAACCAGCTTTCCGCATACAGAACCAGCCCCCCAAGCAACGCAACACTTGCAATATGTTCCATTGACACATCATAAAATGCTTCAACAGTCACACGTAATACACCGGTTGCTACAATAACGATACCAAATAAAAAAGCAGCATTAATAAATTGATAGAACATCGACAGTGAACCAATTATCGTAATTCCTAAAAGTAGCCAGCTCATTTCTTTTGGAACAACAATGCCTATTGCACCGATGACAATGTTAAGAATAAGTGCAGCTAAAATACCGTCAAAAAAGTAATTACGTACATCTTGATAGCGGTCAAAGACACGAAAGTGAAAAGTTTTCCGTTCATTTGAAATTCGAATATATGCAGCTATACCAAGCGCTATTGGAAAAATAACGAAGTAAAGAAGCGCGATGGGATTCGCTGTAAACAAGTCCGTGAAAGTACTCATGTTATAAAATCGTCCTTTCTTTCCTACATATTAATATTGTATCAGTGTCCTTGATATTTTAATAGTAATAGTTTGTTATTTTCAGATTTGGTTTCACGGTAAATGATGTAGCAAAAAAACGAGTGAAAGTTATGATTCACTCGTTTTTTTCACTTTACTTTGTTACCTCTTTTAACGCTGCTTGTAACTGTTTATCTTCTTTTGTTCCATCTCTATCACTTCCATTGTTCACAACAATGTCAGGTGCAATTCCTTTTTTATGAATCCACGTTCCTTTTGGACTAAGCCATTTAAACATTGTCAGTTTTATTTGACTTCCATCACCAAGTGGTACTGCTTGTTGCACTGTGCCTTTTCCAAATGTTTTTTCACCAATTAGCGGATAACCAGCTCCATCATGTAAGGCTGCAGCTAAAATCTCAGATGCACTAGCACTTCCTTTGTCTGTAAGCACTGCAATCGGATAAGATTTTTTGTTTTCAAATTTAGAATAATATGTTTCGACAACGCCATCTCGATTTTGTATTTTAACAATTGGCATCCCTTTTGGAGAAAGTTGGTTTACGATTTCTTGAACACTTGATAGATAACCACCCGGATTTCCACGCACATCCACAACGAGGCCTTTTATATTTTGTTTTTCTAGTGTTTGTAATTGTGCCGTAAACTCTTCCGCTGTTTTTTCGCTAAAAGTTGAGATTGTAATTATTCCGACGTTTTTATCATTCAATTTGCTCGTTTTATTTGTAACGGTAATCATCGGAATTTTATCACGAATGACCTTTACTGTTAGCGGCTTGATCGAAGACTGACGTTTGATTGTAAGTGTTACGGTCGTTCCTTTATTGCCTCTTATTTTCAAAACGGCTTGAACATGTGTCATGTCTGAT
>JBOFGC010000069.1:0-1840 GCA_051648945.1 Bacilli bacterium | reverse complement strand
GAAGCGATTTTACTTAGAGACGGTAGAGTTGTGATGCATCAAAGTGCGCGCGAAGTATTGTGCAATGTGCAGGAGTTGCATGCTAGTGATATTTTTCCTCCGCAAGTCACGCAAATTAGCGAAGGCATTGGTGCATCATGCCATGCAATTTCGATTGAAGAAAGCGTGAAACAGTTGCAATCAGAGGGCTATACTGTTGCGGACGTTCCAAATTACTATGAAGAGAACGAAGAAAAAGAGTGCACGTTTACTACTAATCATCTAACAGTTAGCTATCGTGATGTGTTGAAACAAAAGAAAGTAATATTGAATGAGATGAGTGTGTCGCTGTATAAGGGAGAACGAGTTGCAATTGTCGGAAACAACGGTGCTGGGAAAAGTACGTTCTTAAAATGTATGGCGGGGCTCAGAAAACCTGACGGGGGAACGATGTCCATTGGTCAAACCAACATTGTTAAAACGAGTTCAGAGCAACTTGCCAATGAGATTAGTTATATTTATCAACAACCTAGTGAGATGTTCATTACCGAAAGTGTACAATCCGATGTTAGTTATTTTTTACGTGCGCGAAATGTACCAAACTATGAACAAACTGTTACTGAAATTATTCATAATTTAGGGCTAGACGCACTCAAAGAGCGGGACGGTCGTTTACTTTCAGGTGGACAACAACGCCGTGCATCGCTTGCAATCGGGTTAGCGATGGGTCCGAAGTTGATGTTGCTTGACGAACCGACAGCAAGTCTTGATGTCCGCTCTCGAAAAGAGTTGTTGAACACGTTGAACTATTTAGATGGGAAAATTGAGACGACGGTGATTGCAACACATGACATGCAACTCGTTGCAGAATGGGCAAGTAGAGTGCTTGTATTTAATGAAGGGAAAATTATTTTTGACGGTACACCAGATGCTTTGTTCGCACTTGGCTATTTGTTAGATCAAGCGAACTTGATTCCTCCGCAAGTCATCGAATTATCTCATGCACTCGGCTTACACCATGTAAAGTGCAGTGTACAGCAATTTGTGGAAAGTATAAAACATTGTGAGGTAAAAGTATGAGCATCGTGGAGCGCCTGTTCTCAAAACTAAGCGTTGAAAATATAAAAATAGAAATTATTCGTACTGCATATGGCATTGAAAAAACCGTTTTTTCTAAAGTTGATGCACGTGTATTGCTAGTGTGGTATATGTTCTTTTGTATTGTACCGTGGTTTACGTATGATAGCCTTCATTTAGCGTTATTGTTAGGGTATACAAGTGTCTTAGCATTTATGGCGCGTATAAGCCCGTTAATCGTTGGGTTAATGTTGTTTAGTGTACTTACGGAGATTCTCACGCTTACTGTCGTTTCGCTCCTCTTTGACGGTGGTTGGCAAGTATTTACAGCATTGTTTACCGTTACGATGAAGCTACTTATCATCTCCCTTGCTAGTGTTACTGTATTCACGACGCTTGATCCTGAGAGGTTAAGTGATGCTCTATTAAAATTCGGATTGCCAGAACGCTATTGTTTTGCAATCAGTTATGCGTATCGTATGTTACCGATTCTAATCGAAGAGTATCATAATATCTTCAATTCTTATCGCTTACGTGGACAACGTCCACCAAAGGCATCGTTTTATCCCGTTCGGTTAGGATTCTATTATGTAAAAATTGCAGTCATTTCGTTTTATCCGATGATGTTAAACACAGCAAAGCGTGTTCGAACGACTGTTGAAGTATTAGAAACAAAAGGATTCACCTACGCAGGTGCAGACGCCAAAGTAAAAGAAATGCGCTTGTCTTATATGAAAATTCAACGCTTTGATTTTTACTTTGTTCTTTGCACGATTATTCCAGC
>JBOFGC010000068.1:0-4911 GCA_051648945.1 Bacilli bacterium | reverse complement strand
CCTTGGGACACGAATTTTAGCGAGATGGCTAAAAAGACAGTCTTAAAAGATGTATTGAAATACGCTCCAAAATCAATTGAGCTAAACAAAGCGACTACCGCAGATGAAGCAGAATCAACGCAAGTAACGACAATCGATGGCGAAGTGATCAATGCGAGCTTTGAGGTGAAGTGATATGGGAATTGAAGAATTACATTGTTTATTTTTTTGTTCGGACATTATAGAAGATATTGAATTTTTAAAAAAATCAATTACTGAAGAGGAATTTGAATTAGTCAAAAAAGAAATTTTTAAATTATTAGAAAATACGAAGATTTAAAAATAACATTGGAAGTGATACCGATTTAATTAGCAGAGGAACAAAAATGACAGTCAAAGAATTAGTCGAACGATTCAGTAGTGTAGATTTTACGCTCTACAACATGGCAACAGACGAAGAAACAGAAATCAATCAGAACAATGATTTGCCGAATGGATATGTGCATGAAATAAAGGAAAAGTGGCTCATAAAAGAGTTTGACGCTGGAATTGAAAAATATCTAGTTATTGAGTATTGGGAGGAATAAAAGATGCCATATTCTGATGTGCTAGAAACAATAATCGAAAGCATTGAGTTGTTGAATGATATGTTACCCAAAAGTAAATTTGATGAAATCAAAGAACAAATAAAAGAAGAATTAGACAATTATGAATAGCAACACTTTCCAAAATGGAAACAGTTGAACACCCGAGTAATCCTCGGCAATTAAAGGAGAAAAACTATGAAACTTTACGGAATTAAAATTAACGGAATGTATTTAGAAAAAATAAAAATTGATGAAGAAAGCAATGAAGTTGCAATTATCGCCACGTCTGAAATGGAAGATGCATACACGAGTAAATCAAAAGAAAAAACAGCAAAATTAGCTGCATTAATTACAGAAGAAACTGAACTAGATATTGAATTATTTGAATTGAAAATCAAAATCAAAGAAAAGACTTTAGAGGTATAGAGATGAACGCAGCACAACTTATTGGACGTCCAGTGAAGGACATTGAACTATCATACACGCAAAATGGAATGGCCATTGCAGTATTTACATTAGCTGTACCACGAAGCTATACGAACAAACAAACAAACGAGAAAGAGAGTGATTTTATTCGCTGTAAAGCTTTCCAGAAAACAGCGGAAACGCTTGCGAATCACGTTAAAAAAGGTCATAAAGTAGGAATTCAAGGACAAATTCAAACTGGTTCTTACGAAGATAAAGACGGCAAAAAAGTATTTACAACAGATATTATTGTTCAACAAGTCACGTTCCTGGAAAAGAAAGATCAGGGCGGACAATATGTGAATCAACAAACGCATGCTCAATATCAACCAACCGGACAAGGCGTTGTTCAACCGCAACAAGCAATGCAACCGCAAACGACACAATACCAACAACCGCAAATGGGACAATTTCAACAACATAATCCAGCACAATATGTAAATGCGCAAGTCAATCAAGTTCAACCAATCGACATCTCAGATGAAGATTTGCCGTTCTAATTAGGAAAAAGTTTGGCGGTGTAGCAGCCGCTTTTTTAAAAAAGGGGTGGGATTGTGAAATATGAACCAATTTTAAAAGAGTACGCACTCTACAGAGACAATAAATTACTCGCATTTGGAACAGCAAAACGAATTGCCGAACAACTCGGAATGCAAGAAAAGCACATTCACACATTGGCATCCGACGCTTATAAAAAGACAGTTAGTGAAGGTTCAATGCAGGCGTTTTTGTTAGAAGAAGATGATTACTCAACTTTGGAAGGCGAAGATTTACTTTATTCTTTTGATCGTGCAATGCGAACAAGAGGTATAAAAATTAGAGACGAACATATATGCGCATTCGTGAAGTCGTTAAGATATTTGAAAGAGACATTTTTTGAATGAAAAAGGAGTAATTTATATGAATAACAGATACAGAAAATTTCAGAATCTTATTACCAAAGAAGTTCGGTGGATGAACAAGGATGAGTTAGAAGATTTTGCGATTGAATTGAACATTTGTACCGATACACTTGTCGGTATCATTGAAGGAGCGCAAGAACCATCGCTATCAACAGCGTTTAGACTGCTTGAAATGCTCGAAATATGCGAAGGTGAAGGGTATTGCTTCCTTGAGAAAGTAAAACAAGTAACAAAAATGAATAAAAAATCAAAAACAACAGCAGTAACAAATTGGATTAAGCGAGATTCATTTGAAAGAGTACGTTGGAACACATACTTAAACTTTTGCGATTTAGCAGGAGTAGATGCAATTGATTTTTGGGAAATGTAGGGAGAATAAAAAATGTGTAAATTAGAAGAGTTAAATAGATTAGTACAATTGTGGAGTATAGATAAAGGATTACATAAAGCTGATAGCTCAAAACAAATGTTAAAGGTAGTAGAAGAAGTTGGAGAAGTAGCAAGAGCTCTTGTTCGTAATAATCGTGATGAATTAGTTGATGGTATTGGTGATGTCGTTGTGACGCTGATCATATTAGCCCAACAAAATAATTTAGATATAAAAGAATGTTTACAAACGGCATATGATGAAATAAAAGATCGTTCAGGGAAAATGATTGATGGAAATTTTGTTAAGGATAGTGATTTGAATGAATAGTTTTACATCGTTCTTTAATGGGTTCTGTGTTGGTTCAGCAGTGGCGTTTACAACGTTTCTTGTCTTTTACATAGTAATTTATGAAAAAGATTTAAGGCGCACAAGACGTAGGATAGAAAGACAAAAAAGGATTATCAAATCTTTAGGAGGAAATATAGATGAATGAACTTGAAACACAGAAGCGTATGTTCAATAAAGCTGTAAAACCAACTGCATTCAAGCGGCAAGCAGCGAAATATTTTAAACTGTTTAAAGAAGAGTTTAAAGAAGAGTTTAAAGAAGAGTTGAAAAATAAAAAAATCGTCTTAAGCGAGGTGGAGAAGCGATAATAATTGCTAAAATATGATTGAAGAATTAAAAGAAGCACATGTGCTGATTCAAGGATTAGAACCGAAATCAGCACCACGTCCGAGATTTAGCCGTAAATATGGGGCATACAATGACACAGCGTACACTTTGTACAAAGATAGAATAAAATGGAAAATGCCATCTTGGCGAAGTGAAAAGAAAATATTTATAGATATTACGTTTGTATTCAAAATTGCAAAAAGCATCCAAGGGAAAAATCGCCAAAAAATCATTGGTACATTTTGTGAAAAGAATAAAGATTTAGATAATCTTGAAAAGTCGATTTACGATGCGATGAATAGAAGAACATTTGTTGATGATCGCCAAATAGTTGCTAACTCTAATCGTAAAATATGGGGAGAAGAAAACGAAATACGAATATTTGTAAAGGAAATAGAGTAAGAAAGGGTACTGATTCTATTTATGAAAAAGTCAGAATTTAAAAAAGCTGAAAAAAGAGAACAAATGAGGATTTTTGATAGAGAAAATGAGATTATCTTTTCTAAAGAATCGCAAGAGCAGATATCTCTATTTTTTGAAAAAAAAGGTATGAACAACGGACACAATGGTGAGTTGATTCGTGCTATATTGTGCGGTGCCGCAAAACAAATAATGCACAGTAATCGGTACACTTCAAATAGATTGACGTACTCACTGACATTTTTACATGACACACAAGGATTAGCAGCACTATATTGTGACTATATGCTCACATTCGATATAATTATAATTTTAGAGGATGTTTATATTGTTGAGAATTTACGCTTGAATCGATTAAGTAATTCAACACTAAACGCAATAAAATAGCTATAAGAATGAGTTGAAAAAGGAGGAAGTAAAATGAAAACACACGGATTTAATACGGTTAAACAATTCATTCATCATATGCTGCAACAAGAACACAAATCCAGTATCCAGTATCGATTTATATGTGGTGACGGATTCTTAATCACTCACGATATCGAACGAGCACAGATGCACGGTTGGGGAGAATATGAGATTGATCATATCGAATGTAAAGTTTTCCGCAATGAAATGTTATACAGAATATTTGTTAAGGAGTGGTAAAGTGAAGCAGAAACTACAAGACATCAAGAATTTACGAAATGAAATAGCAAAAACGCAGGCAAAGATGATAGATATTCAAGAGACTATCGGAATATTAAAGGTAGTGGAATCATCAGGAATGCCACGATGTTCAATGAGTGAACATACGAGCGATACACATAGAAAGCTTGAATCTAAATTGGAAGAAGGCAAAAGGTTAGAAAAGTTGTGGGTTGACTATGCAAATTACGTGATTGAAGTTGACGAGTTGATCGAGCACTCAAACTTGAGTGTTGATGAAGCACTTGCATTCAGAGAATATTACTTGCGAGTGAGATTTTGCAATAAATTGAAACGGTATAAATCGAAATCTATGATAGAGGTTGCGAATGAACTCCACGTTACAGCACCTCGAGTTCACCAATTGTTGGAAATTGCGTATAAAAAGATAGAACTTAATAGAATTTAATGAACTAACAATGTTACTATTAATTTGTAGTTAACAACGTTACTACACGAATTCAAGCTTTTGTCTGATGCTAACTAGTTATTTATCATGCGATTTTTAAAAACTCCCCTTTTTAGACCGTCATTTGGCGGTTTTTTTTGAACAAGTGTTTGAGACACCGCCTTCAAGCATTTGTTCAAGAAAGAGGTGATCAGGGTGGGTTTAGGTGAAATTTCGAAACGACAACGCAAACTCTTGGGGAAGACGCGATATGATATTGCAAAGAGTATGAACGTGAGTGTCGAAACTATTAAAAAGATTGAAGAAGGTTCATATCAACAACATGTAAACTTCATCAAACGATATTGTTGCACTTTAGGTTTTTCTGTACACGAACTATTTAAAACAGAAGAATCGAGATTCGAGGAGTAGAAATTA
>JBOFGC010000067.1:0-1100 GCA_051648945.1 Bacilli bacterium | reverse complement strand
CCTAAATGAAGAGCGACTTCAAGCGTTAGTTTAATTGCTACGCTTTGGCCTTCTTCTCCTTTATGGTCAATCGTTAGGGCGTTGAAAATCTCTGGTAAATGCCCGTTGTCAAATTTCACGTCAACAACTGGACCCATGATTTGCGTAATGCGACCTTTATTCATCGGTTTCCCTCCTTGTTTAGACGTTAGTGAATGTGTCATACACTATTCTAATGCTGCTGCTCCACCAACAATTTCCGTAATCTCTTGTGTAATCGCCGCTTGACGAGCTCGGTTATACTTGATCGATAATTTCGAAATCATATCTTTTGCATTGTCTGTTGCATTTTTCATCGCTGTCATACGTGCAGCGTGTTCACTTGCCTTACTATCAAGTAAAGCACCGTACACTAAACTTTCAGCATATTGAGGAAGGAGAACGTTTAAAATCTCTTCTTCATTCGGTTCGTATTCGTACGCAACAGCTTTTGAACCTGTTGTTGACGTTACCGATCCTAATGGTAAAAGCTTTTGTTCGACTACTTCTTGTGAAATTTTAGAAACGAAGTGGTTGTAAACTAAGTATAGTTCATCAAACGCTCCATCTTGGTACATATGAATCGCTGTTGATGCGATAGATTTAATGTCTTCGAAATGTGGTTCGTCACCAATTCCTGTTATTTCAGAAAGGATTGGTGCTTTCATCTTTTTAAAGAAATCACGACCAACACGACCAATTGTAATCAAACTATATTCGTCTGTATTTGTATGACGTTCACGTATTGTTTGCACTGTATGACGAATCACACTAGAGTTGAACGCTCCCGCTAATCCGCGATCAGATGTAATGATTATGTATGCTGTACGTTTTACTGGACGTGCAACTAACATTGGATGCGCTGAACTATCTGCTCCTGAAGCAATACTTGCTACGACATCACGCATTTTAGACATATACGGTTGATAAGCTTTGGATTGATTTTCTGCACGATTTAATTTCGATGCGGATACCATTTCCATTGCTTTCGTAATTTGACTCGTCTTTTTAGTGGACGTAATTTTCGTTTTTATATCGCGTAAGGATGCCACGGCTTTCACCACCTTCTCTTTTTCAGCCTA
>JBOFGC010000066.1:0-1637 GCA_051648945.1 Bacilli bacterium | reverse complement strand
CAAGCCGTTAGACACCGAAAGTCAGTGGTCAGACACCGAAAGCAAGCGGACAGACACCGAAAGTCAGCGTTTAGACACCGAAAGACAGTGTTTAGACACCGGAAGACAGCGTTTAGCCACCGAAAGCAAACGTTTAGACACCGGAAGACAGCGTTTAGCCACCGAAAGCAAACGTTTAGACACCGAAAAGCAAGCAAGCCCCCACATGAGCAGCTTTACCGCGACGAGGAGGCATACGGCTGCCACGAAAGACGTGCGAAGGTCCCTGACGCAGCCTGACCAAACACAAAGCAAACGCCCGCGACCAAATTACATTAGTTTTCATAGAACATACACATGAAACGCGAGCGTAGCCTTTTTCACAACCCATCGATGAAAAGTTTGAACGCGACCATCAACACTTCGATGAAGGGTACGGAGACAGGCAACGGAGACTCCCGCGGAATCAGGCGGAAACGTGTGACCCCACAGGCGCGATTTTTCGCCGAGGAGGCACACGGCCGCCCCGAAAGGCACGCGGAGTTGCCTGGCGCAGTACCCCAGTTCCGCACAAACATACGCGAGCCACCATATATTTTCATAGAAAATAAACTCCCAATCAGTATAGGAAAAAACCAAAAAAATTAAACCCAACAAAAATGTCTAAAAATATTGAAATATCTCACAAAATGTCTATACTGAAATTTGTACTCTTTTTTAAGCGTACGAATTTTTCTTAATGAAAAGGGGAGTGTAAATTGGAACTTTGGTACACTGAAAAACAAACAGATAGCTTTGGTATTACGGCGCGTGTGAAAGGTACATATGTGAGTGAGCAAACACCTTTCCAAAAGCTCGATATGATTGAAACGGAAGAATGGGGCACAATGCTCGTTCTTGATGGGATGGTTATGACAACCGATAAAGATGAATTCGTTTATCATGAAATGGTTGCCCACGTACCGTTATTCACGCATCCAAACCCAGAGCATGTTCTCGTTGTCGGTGGCGGCGACGGAGGGGTGATTCGCGAAGTGTTAAAGCACCCTTCTGTTAAAAAAGCGACATTAGTAGAAATTGATGGAAAAGTAATTGAGTACTCAAAACAGTACTTACCAAATATCGCAGGAGCACTTGACGATGTTCGAGTTGAAGTGTTAGTTGATGACGGATTTATGCATATTTTAAACAGTGAAAATGCATATGACGTGATTATGGTAGATTCTACAGAACCAGTAGGGCCTGCTGCGAAACTTTTTGAAAAAGGATTTTATGTAGGTATACATCGAGCGCTCAAAGAAGATGGACTTTTTGTTGCCCAATCGGACAATCCTTGGTTTAAAGCAGATTTGATCAGACAAGTTCAAAAAGATGTAAAAGAAATTTTCCCAATTACGAAATTGTATGTTGCGAACATACCAACGTATCCAAGTGGCCTTTGGGCATTCACACTCGGTTCGAAAACGCACAATCCATTACAAGTAGAAGCAGAACGTTTCCATGAAATTGAAACGAAATATTATACACCAAGCATTCACCAGGCGTGCTTTGCTCTTCCACGTTTTGTTGAAGATTTGACAAAGTAAGGGGGACCAAGTATGAGACCAAATGAAGCTTATTCTGGAAAAACATTTATCGGTAGCGTAGAGAGTTATGCA
>JBOFGC010000065.1:0-2648 GCA_051648945.1 Bacilli bacterium | reverse complement strand
GTGTTGCTTAGGATCGATTTTCTGTATTTTTTATGTATTTTTTGTATTGTCTTACTGTATTCAGTTTCTTCGCTTTCTCATATATCGTTATTTTCGTTGATTATTTGCTGAGCTATTTTATCCGCTTCTTTACATGCTTCCTGTTTAATTTTATAGTAAGCGTCTTCAATTTGGATTTCGTAAAGTGTGAAATTTTCTATTATGTTATCTAGACTGTTTTTCTGGTCTTGTTGCACTATTATTTCTTCTTGTTGATTATTTAGGTATACGAACGGAGTATTTAGTCTTTTAATAACATTTGTGATTCTATTTTTCTCTCTATTTTTATCATCAATATTATTTGATTTATTATACAGCTTCAGTAGCTCAACGATTTCGTGTTTCGGTTCATTTGATAAGTTTAATATTATGTTCGGTTCCTTTACATTTTGGAAGTTTATCATTGTTTTCTCAATTATTTCTTCTCCTCTATATATACGTTCGAGCGCTTCATTTTGTATTTCTGCTTCTAGTTCTGTAGAGGATAACCAGTTGGTTTCGGCCTTTTGAATCATATTTATTATTATTGTATTTATTCGGTTCGTATGTTTTGGCTCTGCGACTAACCAATGTTTTATTGCTTTTATTGCACATTCTTGCGTAAATTTTGTTTGATCATCAATTCCGTTTATTCGAGCATTTCTTTCAATTGTTTTTAGGAGTGGTTTGACGATTATGTTAAAATAACTTATCTTAAATATTGATGCGGATTCCCTAGGAAGGGTTGATCCTTCTAGTATATATCGGAATATTATTTTCCTTATTAATTTCCACGTGCTTTCTATTCCTTCAGTTAAAGCAATTATTGGAAGCAGGTGGTTTATCTTGCTTGTTACGAATGTTTTGAATAGCTTTATCCTGGTTTTTGTGGTGATTTCTTTATTTCTGTTTAACATATTTATTAGTTTCGAAAAGTTCTTTTCGGTGATCGTTACTTTTGAGTTACCAGAAAAATCCATTACTTGTCCAACGTATTTTGCCTCCGATTGTGAGTGTATTATTTCGTTTGTTGTTGGGGTATTTATGAAATCGTCTGTGTCATCGGTAAGTAATTCGCATTTCTTTGGGTTGATTATTAGTTTGTCTTTTCGAAGTTGTTCTGTTAATATATTGAATGCTTTTTGGAGAGAGTTCATTGTTTTACTTTGTAGTATCAAGTCATCAACATATCCAATCGCTGAGAAATCTACTCCTTGTTCTTTTGCGATTTTTAACGTGTCATTAAGATATATTGAGAAGTACATTGGAACGAGAACGTCTCCTTGTGGTCCACCTACAGTTGGTCTTATCGTTTTACTGAGGACTTTTATGTTGAGATGATTATATATTTTGAGGAATAGTAGATATAGTAACGAGTTATCTCCTAATAAGTTTTTAATTTTTTCTTCGAGTATTTTCCTATCTATACTATCGAAGGCTTTTTTTATATCAATAAGTAGATTCTTCTTCATTTCTCCCTTGCTGGCGTTGTATATCATCATTATTTTTGCTATGTTCGGGTCACTTTCTTCTCTGAAGCCATATTGAGTTGTTATTAGTTTTCCTTTAAGCACCTCTTTAAGAATTGGGCTCGCTATTTTTTCGAGAATTATCAGCCATGCGGGTAAAATACATATTGGTCGAAGATCTCCTCCGCCGCTTATTTGTTCGGTTTTCTTAAATAATATTATTTTCCCTGTGTTGTGTGAAAATATTTCGTGATTCCCGTTCGAATTTAGTTTTCATATTAAATATTTAATTTTTTGATATTCTTCCCATAAATTATCGCTTTTAATTAGTTGATGTAGTTTATATTGCGAAAACCCTTGATTATCTAGCGCTTTGCTCTTCGGTGTATTTAACGGAGGTGTCGCTTTGAGGAAACCTTCATTCGAATCAAGTACCTTAAAGATTTCTGATTGATATTGCTGAATTTCGTTTGTACTCACAGATGGTTCTGTGACTTTATATCAGTCTTTGAAAAACTCTATTATTTCTTCGTCTTCTTCCCCTGATATATAGAGTTCTTTCTTCCTTTTGAGTGAGAATATGTTATTTATTTTATTCCAATAGTCCTTGTCGATCGTTCCGCTAGTAATAATTTTATCGATTTTGTTAATACTATTTTTCCAATCCTCGTTTTTCTGTTCTTTGTATTTATCCCAGTCATCGTATTTACTAAGATCAACTGATGTTACTTTATGAATGTTGATAGTTTTGAGTATGTTGGGATTTCTCATTTGCTCTATTTCTTCGTAGTTCTCGAGTTTACATGTTTTGTGAAGAATTGATTCATTTGTTTCTATTATTTTCTTATCGGCAATTTCTACATTTACGGTGCTCGTTCTCTTCGGTATTGGCATTTCTATTTCCCCGAGGAGAATTTCATGGTCGGAAATTCCGTTTAGTACTTGCAGTGAGGACGTTATTTTTATGTTTTTGTAGTGATATACGCCGTTTCTTTTAAGTCCTGTATCTGCATTGTTCATGTCGCCGCCAATTATATCACTACCAAGTGCGAGTGGGTTGATGCATTTTAGTTCTTCCGTTGGTTCTAAATATAGACTTGATATTGTGCGTGTTCCACTGTTTTTTCCATTTCCTTTGAGCTGTAGTTTAATATATCTTCC
>JBOFGC010000064.1:0-1502 GCA_051648945.1 Bacilli bacterium | reverse complement strand
CTAGGTCTATCACTTCTCTGAAACTTTGTACAGCTAATTCAATATTTTCGTCACTGTATACGCATGCTAATTTATTTTTTATACAACATAGGAAATCTCTCGCTTCTAATTTTTCAGCAAGTACAATCGCTTTTTCATACCATTCTTTAGCTAATTTAACTTCACCAATTTCTAATTCGATATCACCGAGTATGCGCATACTTTCAACATGATGTAATAAGAATTGTTCGGAAATTTCAAAATTACTCTTAATCACTGTCCGAGCCGTTTTCGCATCACCTAACAATAAGAATACTTCCGCTTTTAGTTGTTCACCGATAAGTTTTGTATCCTCTGTTTGATTGCTCACTTTATTCGAAATCACTTCGTAGCGGTCGTATGAATCTTTTGCTTCTTGGGCATGACCCAATGATACATATGCAATTGTTAAATTCAAATATAATTTACTTAACACAATTTGATCATTCGAACGCTCCGCAAGCGCAATCCCTTTTAGGCACCACTCAATACCCGCTTCGTAATTTCCTGCCTGATTGTTAATTCCCATTAAGACATTATACGTAAAGCTGAGACCTTCATTGTTCTCTAAAAACTCAAACAGTTCGCTAGCAGTTAATACGTAGTGCATTGCACTGTCAACTTCTGAACGGTCTAAATATAAACATGCAAGTAAAACGGAGCTCCACGCACGCATCGGTAAATATATATTTGATTCTGCTATTTCCAATAATCGATAGAGGCGTATTTTACATGCTTCAGGATTTTGTCGTAGATTCTCTAAAATAAACTGCTTAATCTCTATAAAGTGGACCGGATTTTCTTCTAAAAAATCTATCTCTCTATCGATTTCACTCCAAATATCCATATTGTCCATTCCCCTTCACTTTAACACGCTGACTTTTGCTTAATTGTGCAAAAAAGAAAGCGCTTGACTTATCGCTTTCTTTTCATTATAGACTATCATTTTTTCAAAATCAAAAGATTATTGCACTTCGAACGCAGCTTGACTTCCTTCTTTACTATTTGTGACGACGAGTTGGGCCCCAATTCGTGCTTTTAATTCTTCTACATGGGAAATAATTCCTACCAAGCGCCCTGTAGATTGTAAATCGATTAACGTCTCAATTGCAATTTCTAATGAATTAGCATCTAATGTTCCAAAACCTTCATCAACAAACATCGTTTCAATATGCACACCACCTGATGTGTTCTGAATCGTATCCGCTAGACCAAGCGCAAGAGCGAGTGATGCTTTAAAACCTTCTCCACCAGACAGACTGTTAACATGTCGTTCTTTTCCTGTGTATTCATCAACGATTTCTAACTCAAGACCTGACTGCCTTAATCCTTTTGAACGGTCGATTTTACGTACAAACTGATATCTGTCGTTCGTCATTCTGCGCAATCGAAAGTTTGCAGCATCAATAATTTGTTGGAAATAAGCGGCTAGAACATAGCGTTCAAACGTTAAACGCTCTTCATTTTGTCCATTTGCTAGTTTT
>JBOFGC010000063.1:0-4636 GCA_051648945.1 Bacilli bacterium | reverse complement strand
AACTGATTCAGAGTGAACCAATTCAAAGATTAAAAGGGATACATCAAGCAGGTGCTAGTTATCTCGTGAATCCATCTTGGTGTGTGACGCGATACGACCATTGTATCGGTGTTATGTTATTAATATTAAAAATGGGCGGAACACTTGAAGAGCAAATTGCAGGTTTGCTTCACGACGTTTCTCATACCGCTTTTTCGCATGTCATCGATTATGTTTTTGACAATAGAGATGAAGATTTTCATGACCTAACATACAATCAAATGATATCACAATCAGAAATTCCACATATTCTTAAAAAATACGGATATGACATTAAAACACATTTTATAGGTGTTTCAAATTGGAATCTACTTGAACAATCGGCGCCAGAACTCTGTGCAGACAGAATTGATTACACATTACGAGATTTGTATGAATATGGGGAAATCACGATTGAGGAAGTGCAGCTCTTTTTGAAACACTTAATAAATTTGGATGGTAAAATATTTTTAACTCATCTAGAAGCGGCGGAATGGTTTGTACGTATCTATTACAAAGAGGTAATTGATTTTTTCATGCATCCGATGAATGTCTATGGGAACGAAATCATAGCGAAAATACTGAAATACAGTTTAGCTAAAAATATAATTCAAATCGAAACACTCCAAACAACAGATGAAGAAGTAATGGCTATACTTCGAAATGCAGAGAACAAAGAGATAAGTGAATGGCTCTTATGTCTACATCCAAATGTGGTAGTAGAAATTGATCAAGTGAATTTTCACATTCACCGAAAGTTAAAAGCGAGAATCATTGATCCGACTATGATTATCGGTAGCGAACAAATCGTTGCATCTACTTTGTCACCTGTGATAAAAGCGCTAAATGAAGAAGCGAGAAGGAAATTTGAAGCGGGTGTTTTTCTTAAAATTGTTTCAACATGAGAACTCAGTGTTTAGAAACAATAAGAGTGAATATGATTTTTTTTGGGAAAAATACACAAGAATTCAAGAGAGGATGTGTATTTCAATGAAAAAAGTATATATCGCAAGTCCATTTTTTAATGAAAAAGAAGTAGGGATTGTGCAAGAAGTAGAACGTGTTTTACAAAGCAAAGGCTTGCAAATTTGGTCGCCCCGATTGAATCAGTTTGAAGAGTTAATGAAGAGTAACAAAAGCGAATGGTCGCTTCGTACATATCATAATGACATACAAGCCATTGATAGTTGTGATTATATGGTTGGTGTCTATTTCGGAAACTATAGTGATAGTGGGACGGCGTTTGAGTTTGGCTATCAAGTAGCACGCGGGAAGCCGCTCATCCTTGTGCATGTTGGAGAAGATAGCAATTTGATGTGTCATGAAGGTGCGGTAGCGAATGTCATCGGTTTAGAAGGGCTCGAGGCCTACGATTTCACGACGCTGAAAAGTACACCATATACAGGGAAAATGTTTTAAGACACGCAATTGCGTGTCTTTTTCATTGGAAGGGATATCCTTTACCTCCACTCTGTCAAGTAGAAGGGAGGCTAGAGGGAGGTACTAATTTCCCATAAATAGATAGAAGCAATACTTTCGTACGGTGCATACTGCTGTGTTATACTACGAAACTGTTGCTTCGAAATTTTTTCAATTTGATAGACGTGTTCCATCGCTTTTCGAATAGCGAAATCGCCATAACTAATGACATTTCGTCGTGCCAATGCATGGAGAAGCAACATTTCAGCTGTCCAAACGCCGACACCAGGAAGTGAGACTAACGTTTCGATAATTTCTTCGTTTGATTGAGTGTGAAGATTGTCAAAATCAATGGTCCCATATAATGCAGAGGAAGCGATGTGTTTCATGTAGCCTACTTTACGCGCAGAGAGCCCACACCCACGCAATGTTTCCGTTTCGGCGCTGTCGATTGTTTGCGGAGAAAGCGAACCGATGTGTGCGATGACGCGGGAAGTAACGGTTTTTGCCGCCTTTACAGAGATTTGTTGGCTGATGATACTGCGAATTAATTCAGAAAAAGGATTACAATTTAATTGGCGAATTGGTGTGCCGAGTGTACGTATGTGTTTGCCTAAAACGGGGTCTTGCTCACAAAGTGCGTCAATTTCAGTTTGTGAATAGTCAAAGACTTGCATAACTTTCCTCCCTAATTGTTACGATAAGTGTAGTATAGTAGATAAAGTAGAAGAAAAATAGTCAATTTTCGTTTGCCATAACTGTAACAACTTGTTAGTATACAATGAGGACATTAGAAAGAAGGATAAAAATGAAATTTACTGATTTTGCACTAAGTGAGCCGATTTTGCAGGCAATTGAACTGATGAAATATAAAGAACCAACAGATGTACAACAATCTGTCATTCCATTAATTATGGAAGAAAAAGATATTGTAGTACGCTCTCAAACAGGAAGTGGAAAAACGGCTGCGTTTGCCATTCCACTTTGTGAAAAAATTGATTGGGACGAGTATAAGCCACAAGTGCTTATTTTAACACCAACACGTGAGCTTGCCGTTCAGGTAAAAGAAGATGTGATGAACATCGGTCGTTTGAAGCGTATTCGTGCGACAGCTGTTTTCGGAAAACAACCAATGAGTGAACAAATTCGTGAATTAAAACAAAAATCGCACGTTGTCGTTGGTACACCAGGACGCGTAATGGACCATGTAGACCGTGGGACACTTGATCTAAGCGGCGTTGCGTTCCTCGTAATTGACGAAGCAGATGAGATGTTAAGTCGTGGCTTTATTCAACAAGTAGAAACGATTATCGAATGTTTACCTCGAATTCGTACAACAATGCTTTTCTCGGCGACAATTCCCCAAGAAATACTCGCATTAAGTAAAAAGTATATGTATGAGCCATTAATGGTAGAGATGGAGCACCAAGATCAAACAGCACCGGATATTCAACATTTCTTATTTAAAGTTGAACTTGCACACAAATTGCAGTTATTACAAGATGTGTTTACAGTAGAAGCGCCAGAGAGTGCGATTATTTTCTGTGCAACGAAAGAACAAACAGATATGCTTTATAATCAAGTGTCAGCTTTGAAATGGCATTGCGCAAAACTTCATGGTGGTTTGTTACAAGAAGAACGTCTACAGATTATGAAAGATTTCAAATTAGGAAAGTTCCGCTATTTGATCGCAACAGATGTAGCTGCTCGTGGCTTAGATATTCATGATATTTCACTTGTTGTGAATTATGACGTACCGATGGAAAAAGAAAGCTATGTGCATCGCTCAGGACGAACAGGGCGTGCAGGACGTAGCGGAAAAGCCATTACATTTGCGACATCGTTTGAAGAGCGTTATGTGAAAAACATTGAGCAATTCTCTGGTATTACGTTTAAAATTGGCACAAGACCAGCGCCAGAAGATGTGAAACGAAATGCACCAACTTTTAAACGTCTCATTTCTGAAAAGCCAAAACAGAAAAAAGACATGAACGCAGTTGTTGGACAAGATATTATGAAACTCTATTTTAACGGTGGTAAGAAGAAAAAATTACGTGCATTCGATTTTGTTGGTACAATTTCGAATTTAGAAGGCGTAACAGCAGAAGACATCGGTATTATCGATGTGCAAGAAAATGTAACATACGTTGATATTTTAAATGGAAAAGGTGCAGTCGTACTTGAAGCGATGATGGATAAAACTGTCAAAGGTAAAACATTAAAAGTACAACGCGCAAAGAAATAAAATGAAGAACTCTTGACGGAAGGTACAGGTCAAGAGTTCTTTTTTTATCGGATGAGAAACTACGGAAACGAAGAAGTAAGGAAAAAAGTGTGCGACATTTGTAGAAGAGTTGCAACAACGAACGGTTTCAAAATTCGCCTGCTATTTCACGTTAATATTAAGTTTATATTTCTTATGTTACAAAAATTACAAAAATGTGTTTACAATTTTCAGAACTCGTGGTAATATTAACCTATAAACACGAGAGGTGGTTCTATTATGTTATTAGGTTATCCCGCACCAAATTTACTATCAGTGATTGTAACAAACAAAAGTAGTGAAGCAATTCACGCAGTTGATTTTATTATCGCAAACGAAAAGGTAAATGCAGCAGGACTAAAAAACATCAAAGAGAACACAAACAAAGTGACAGGCATTAGCACACTTATTTTGACAGAAACAACATCGCTGTGTGTCGAAATTGATGGTTCAGCACCTATTGTTATTGCAGAATCAGTAAACAAAGGGGATTGCTATACACTGCGAGTAAGTGTACATCGCGATGCGAATGGCGTATTTTCTTGTAGTAGCGAAATTGAAAAAGAGATAGTAAAATAGAGTGAAAGCCACTGAGACTGTTTCGGTGGCTTTTTTTAGTGCACAAAAACGAGTATAATAGAAGGAAAAAGAATGGGAGTGAGTGGGAAATGGAGAACATAATTATAGGGATAATCAGTATGTTTGTGCTCTATATTGTCATTGAAACAGCGGTGCGTAAAGGAATCGATCATTCGGAGCTTAGTACCGTGTTGCTTGAGAAACATAATGCAGTCCAAGAAAAGAAAAAAGGCTTTTTAGATAAGGATATAGATAGTGAATAGTGTTGGTAAAATGAGGTGATTAAATGGTAAAACTACGTATAAATGATGCAGATAAGATGAAGTTGCAAACATTGAAAATCGATTGTACCCATTG
>JBOFGC010000062.1:0-4323 GCA_051648945.1 Bacilli bacterium | reverse complement strand
TGAGTGTGCATGACGAAGGTTAAACTTTTTCATCCATGCGTTGCAAAAAAGGCAGCGCGCGTTTCATTGTCATATTCTATGAGAATAATTGGTTACTTGGGGTACTGCTTCTTTCTTGATTTATACTCTTAGTTTTCGAATGGCTACGGTGCAGCGGGATATGCAGATTAATTGATCTTTTTCGTCTGTGATTTTTATTTCCCAAACTGCAATTGTACGGGTTCGATCGATTAGTGTTGCTTTTCCTGTTACGTTACCAGATTGAACGGTGCGTAAGTGATTCGCATTGATTTCAAGGCCGAAACATATTTCTTCTTTTGTATTGATTAGATGAATGGTTCCGGCACTTGCGAGTGTTTCTGCTAATACTACACTTGCTCCGCCGTGTAAGTAACCAAATGGTTGATGTGTACGTGCGTCTACAGGCATTGTTCCTATACAAACACCTTCTGCAACGTATGTTATTGTGATACCTAAATGATTGACGATTGATTGTTCTAAGTTCATAAAAAATGCCCCCCTACTATATATAGTAATGGAAGGCGTCTTGAGGAGCAAATTGAACTGCTCTATTTTTTCTGTTGAAACACACTTTGTGTTTCTCCACGATTAAGTGCATTCAAAAAGTCTTGCGTTACTGAACCGTTCCCTTTTTGAATCACATACACATTGAGTTCTTTTTTTCCCCAGTCGTTATATACATCAGCGACAGTTTCGAAATATAAGTCAAGTCGGTCACCTTTGATGGCACCACCCTTGTCTGCAACGACTCCATAGCCGTAACCGGGAATATAAAGAATTGTTCCTAGTGGAAATACGCTTAGATCGGCTGCAATCGTTGAAAAAGTACTTCTTGATACTTTTACACCGGAAAAAGTAATGCCATATTCCGGATGATTTTCTGATTTCCCCGTAGATTCGTATCCAGCTGTATAACCTGTTGCAAGTACTCGGTATGTAGGAAATTGCTTTAATTGGTCGATAGTAAGTGTCGGTACGTCGACTTGGTTTTGCTTCGTACTCACGATGAATTCATCATTTGACGTGCCCAATGTTAAGGAAATTAACAATACAATAAGTGATTTCAAAAAAACAGCCCCTCTCTTTGTTGTCATTATGCACAAAAAGAAGGGTTGTTATTCACTAAAACATTTGATAGCCGCGTTTGCGTAATAAGCCCATTGTCAGACCTGCTAAAATGCAACCTACTAATCCACTCGCAAAAATAATAAGGTCGACGACTGTTAAACTTGCAATTGCCGCTTGTAAAGATTGCACTGCCTTTGAAAAAGCAAACACATAATCCCACGTCGCGACACCGTCAATCATCGCTACAATCGCAAATGGATACACGAACAACATTGCCCATTTTGTCCGTAGAATCATATTAAAGAGAAAACCGATGCCATAAAACAAAACAAAAAACAACACAGCCGATAATAGAGCAACTGGTATACTCAAAGAACTTCCCCCTTGAACCTTTGATGTCCTACAAATGAAAAGAGGAATTAACCCCCACTAATTCCTCTCCATTATATCTAAAATAACTTTAATTTTCCTTTTTTAAACACAAGTAATGGTCCACCGAGAACGAATAAGTATCGGTTATCAATTACTTTTTTCATAACGCTAGCTTTCCAACCCGTAATGTTTTTCCCAAATACACATCCTATTGCATCGTCGTGACCGAGCGAACATACAGTACCTTTAATATCTGGTTTGAAATCGTGTAGTTCACCACGTCCACGAACGAGCACTGCCAAGTTGTGAGCCATAACAATTCCTTGTTGCACTGCAATTTGCGCTGTTGGCGGATATGGTCGATTTGTCTCTTCATTGATGATGAGCGAGCAATCACCGACAACAAACACATTTTCATGACCTGGGCTGCGTAAAAACGGATCTACTTTTACACGTCCACGCATATTTTCAAAAGATGAAGATTCAATCAGGTCACTTCCTCGTACACCTGCTGCCCATACAACAGTTCCTGCTGGGAGTAGTTCTTCTTTATCATCGCCTACACCGACAATAATTCCATCCGGTGTACATTTTTTAATTGGTGTGCCTATTTTAAATGTTACACCTTTTTTCTCTAATACTGTACGCGCATAGCTTACAAGTTCTTCATCAAAACCCGGTAAAATCATTGGTGCCGCTTCTACACAAATAATTTTAGCTTCCGCACGTGGAATGTTGTATTCTTTACAAAGTTCTGGCACGCGGTTTGCAAGTTCACCAACAAGTTCAATCCCTGTAAATCCTGCTCCACCTACAACTATTGTTAAATCATCACTATTTTTCTCTTTAGAATGGCTATATTGTGCAAATTTCATTTCAATATGTTGACGAATAACAAGACTTGCGTCCATATTCGCAATTGAAAAAGCATGTTCTTTTAACCCTTCGATTCCAAACGTCTCACTTTGAAATCCTAAACCTACAACAAGATAGTCATATGTCAGTTCACCGTTTTCAAGCGTAACGACTTGTTTTTCTTTGTCAATATGAACAACAGTGTCTTGGACAAAACGGATTTGGTGATTATGAATCACTTCTTTAATATCAATTTTCGTTTGGTCAGCAGACAATGTTCCCGCTGCATTTTCGTGTAACCACGTCGATTGATAGTGGTAGTCATTTTTGTTAACGAGCACGATATCAGCTTCGTTCACACCTAATTTCTTTTGCAATTGTGTTGCAGTTACCATGCCTGCATAACCTGCTCCTAAGATAACAATTTGCGGATTGTTCAAATTCTTCACTCTTCCTTCTGTAATAGTTTAATAGATTAGAAAAACATGTATTCGTGAAATTTTGCACATACTTGAGTTTAACGAATTTATATGTATTTGTGAAATCAGAACCTTAAGTTTCCGATTACGTATGCATCTACAAGAAAAGACGTTTATACGTTCTTTGCACATTTATCTGTTCACATTTTTTTAACATTCATACATTATAATATGTACTTTCCGGACAAATTTCAATACTTCAACCTAAAAATATTAATTTTTTTCGAATTTTTCACTTCTTTACCCTCTACATATCATATTTATTGTAAAGAATTGCACATTCTTATATTATGTAGATAATCAATTATATTTCTAACGACGTTTACACTATTTAAACGTGTCTGAACATGGAGGTTTTTTTATGAGTGAAGTAAAAACATTTGATATTACAATTATCGGTGGTGGTCCCGTAGGATTGTTCACTGCGTTTTATGGTGGTATGCGTCATGCATCAGTAAAAATTATTGAAAGCTTACCGCAACTTGGTGGGCAATTAAGTGCTTTATATCCAGAAAAGTACATTTATGATGTAGCAGGATTTCCAAAAGTTCGTGCACAAGAGCTTGTGAATGAACTAACAAAGCAAATGCAACAGTTTGAACAAGAAATCTGCTTAGAAGAAAACGTTGAAAGTGTTGAAAAACAAGCAGATGGTAGTTTCGTTCTTACAACAGACAAAGGCATTCACTATTCAAAAGCCGTAATCATTACAGCAGGTAACGGTGCATTCCAACCACGTAGACTTGAAGTAGAAGGTAGTGAGTCATTCGAAAAAGCAAATCTACATTATTTTGTAAATGACATGAGTGTGTTTAAAGATAAACGCGTTGTTGTTTTCGGTGGTGGCGATTCAGCAGTAGACTGGGCTTTAATGCTTGAGGAAGTTGCAAAGGAAGTAACGATTGTTCATCGTCGTGATAAATTCCGTGCACATGAACATAGTGTAGAGAACTTGATGAATTCAACTGTTCAAGTGAAAACACCTTATATTCCATTAGCACTTGAAGGCAAAGATGCGATTACTGGCGTTGTACTTGAGAACGTAAATGATAAAACAACTGAAACAATTGAAGTGGATGCGGTAATTGTAAATTATGGTTTCGTATCATCTCTAGGGCCGATTAAAGATTGGGGTCTTGAAATTAGTAAAAATTCAATTGTTGTAAATAGCAAACAAGAAACGAATATTGCTGGTATTTTTGCAGCTGGTGATATTTGTACGTATGATGGGAAAGTTAAACTTATCGCTTCTGGATTTGGTGAGGCACCGGTTGCTGTTAATCAGGCGAAAGTATATGCTGACCCTACAGCTAAAATTTCACATTTGCACAGTACAAGTCTTTTTCAATGATTTTGTGCAGTAAAAAAGCCGAGCATCTTTGCTCGGCTTTTTCTATGAAAATATATGGTGGCTCGCGTATGTTTGTGCGGAACTGGGGTACTGCGCCAGGCAACTCCGCTTTCCTGTGGGGCGGCCGTGTGCCTCCTCGTCGCGGTAAAGCTGCTCCTGTGGGGTCACACGTTTCCG
>JBOFGC010000061.1:0-9063 GCA_051648945.1 Bacilli bacterium | reverse complement strand
CACTGGTTCATTGTTCATCGGACACCTTCTTTCCTATCGATAAGTGTATACTATGTGGGGGGGAAAATGAAGAGGTGGGATGGGAAGTTTTTTCGTGATTTTTTTCTGTTTGGGTTTCATATGTTGTTTCATTTGGTGTTTGTGTGTTTGTGTGTTTGTTAAGGCCTTACTCTATTTCAATCGGCCCTTACTTCATTTCATTCGACCCTTATCCAACTTTATTCGACCCTTACCTCATTTCATTCGGCCCTTACTTCATTTCATTCGACCCTTACTTCATTTCATTCGACCCTTATCCAACTTCATTCGACCCTTACTTCATTTCATTCGGCCCTTATCCAACTTCATTCGACCCTTACTTCATTTCATTCGACCCTTATCCAACATTATTCGACCCTTATCCAACTTTATTCGACCCTTACATCACTTCATTCGCTCCTTACTCCCAATCATTATGGCGAAATCAAATCAAAAAGCTACCCCAATACGAGGTAGCTCAGCAATTATTTGTTTTCATATACGGTAATATGATTTTCGAGTTGTAGCGTTAAATCGATTTCGTCCCATCCGTTGATGAGGAGTTCACGCCAGTATGGTTGGACAGTGAATGGTGCTTCAAAGTCCTGATTGTCAGAAACGATTCCGTCTACAAGATTAATTGTCAATTCGTAGGATACGTCTTTCGAACGCTCAAGCAAAAGTTCTACTTGATCACTTGGAAGGGCAATTGGAATCATCCCATTTTTAAAGCAGTTGTTGTAAAAAATGTCAGCAAAGCTTGGTGCAATGACGACACGAAAACCGTAATCAAGTAACGACCAAGGTGCGTGTTCCCGTGATGAACCACAACCAAAGTTTTCGCCTGCTACAAGAATGCTTACACCTTCACGACCTGGTTCATTTAATTCGAAGTCCGGATTCGGTGAACCGTCATCTAGAAACCGCCAGTCAAAAAAGAGAAATTGACCAAAGCCTGTACGCTCGATTCGTTTTAGAAATTGTTTTGGAATAATTTGGTCTGTATCTACGTTTACACGATTCATGCGTGCAACTTTACCTGTATGAACTGTAAATCCACTCATCAATTGTCCCTCCTTAAACTGTTGTTCCTTTTTCGATTCGCACATCTGCAAAGCGACCATGAAGTGCTGCAAGAGCTGCCATTTCTGGACTTACTAAATGTGTGCGTGCGTTTTTACCTTGACGCCCTTCAAAGTTACGATTCGACGTTGATGCACAACGCTCACCAGCAGGTACGCGGTCTTCGTTCATACCAAGACACATTGAGCAACCAGACTCGCGCCACTCAAAACCTGCTTCTGTGAAAATTTTATCCAAACCTTTTGCTTCTGCTGCAAGTTTAACTTTTTGTGAACCTGGAACAACGATTGCCGTTACCGATCCTTTCACTTTGCGACCTTTAATGATCGCTGCCGCGCGTTCAAGGTCACTAAGACGTGAGTTTGTACATGAGCCAATGAACACGTGTTGAATTTCTATGCTTGAAATTGGCGTTCCTGGTGTTAAGTCCATATACGCTAGTGCGCTCTCGCATGCAATACGATCAGTAGGGTTATCAAAATCACTCGGACTTGGAATAACAGCATCGATTGACGTACTTTGACCTGGATTTGTTCCCCAAGTAACAGTTGGCGCAATGTCAGAACCTTGGATAACTAGCGTTCTATCGTAAACTGCATCACTGTCTGTTGCTAGTTGACGCCAAGCTTCAACTTTTACAGCAAACTCTTCTTCAGTGCCAACATGTTCGCGACCACGTAAATAGTCAAATGTTGTATCATCAGGTGAAATAAGCCCAGCTTTTGCACCTGCTTCAATACTCATATTACAAACAGTCATACGCTCTTCCATCGTCATGTTTTGGAACACTTTCCCCGTAAACTCTGCGATTGAACCATTTCCAACGTTACAGCCCCACTTGCCGATAATCGCTAAAATCACATCTTTTGCGCTTACTGCTGGGTCAACCGGACCTTCAACGTGAATTTGTAACGTTTTTGGTTTGTATTGCCACAATGTTTGCGTTGCTAAAACGTGTTCAACTTCACTCGTACCGATACCAAAAGCGATGGCACCAAAAGCACCATGCGTACTTGTGTGGCTATCACCACAAACAATTGTTTTGCCCGGTTGTGTTAAACCAAGTTCTGGTCCAATCACGTGAACAATGCCTTGGTCTGCTGAATTTAAGTCAGCAAGAGGAATACCGAACTCCTTACAGTTTTCCGCAAGTGTTTCGATTTGCTTGCGCGCGACTTCATCAGCGATAAAATAACGGTTGATTGTAGGTACGTTATGGTCCATTGTTGCAAACGTCAAATCCGGACGGCGTACTGAACGACCTTTTAGACGAAGTCCTTCGAATGCTTGTGGACTTGTTACTTCGTGCACAAGATGCAGGTCAATGTAGAGTAAATCTGGTTTCCCCTCTTCCGCATGAACAACATGTTGATCCCAAATTTTTTCGATGATTGTTTTTCCACTCATTGTATACTCCTCCTTCTTTGAAAAATTTTATAGCGCTGCGATAATTTTATTGGTCATTACGTCTGTTGAAACTGTATTTTCTTTCGCTAAATCAGCTGTACGTACACCTGCTGCTAAAACTTTATTCACTGCATTTTCAATTGTAAGTGCTTCTTCTTCTAAACCGAAAGAAAGGCGTAAAAGCATCGCTGCACTTAAAATTGTCGCAATTGGATTCGCGATATTTTGACCTGCAATTGTTGGCGCTGAACCATGAATCGGTTCGTAAAGGTGAACGCCATTGGCACTCATGCTCGCAGATGGAAGTACGCCGATTGAACCAGTGAGTACTGAGCCTTCATCACTTAAAATGTCACCAAACATATTTTCTGTAACAACAACATCGAACTGCGCAGGATTGATAATGAGTTGCATCGCTGCATTGTCAACGAGCATATGTTCAACGTGAACTTCAGGATACTCTCCTTTTAAACGTTCCACTACTTCACGCCACACGCGACTTGATTCGAGAACGTTCGCTTTGTCGACACTCGTTAATTTTTTACGGCGGATATTTGCGAGTTCGAAACCGTAGCGAACAATGCGTTCAATTTCTTCTACCGTATAATAAAGCGTATCGACAACGACATTTTCACGGCGCTCGCTCGGTTGACCGAAATAGATGCCACTTGAAAGTTCGCGAACGATGACAAAATCAACACCTGCTGCGCGGTCTGTTTTTAGTGGGGATGCATCGAGTAATGATTCAAATGCTTTTACTGGACGTAAATTCGCGTATAAATCAAGTGTTTTACGGATAGCGAGCAACCCTGTTTCAGGTTTTAACGGCTTTGGTAAATGGTCGTATTGTGGTCCTCCGACTGCACCAAGTAAAATAGCATCACTTTTTCGGCATATTTCGATTGTTTCATCAGGTAATGGAGAACCGACTTTGTCCGTTGCAATACCGCCGATTAATGCTGTTTCATATTGAAAAGTATGATTAAATTTTTCAGCAATCGCATCTAACACTTGTACAGCACTTGCTACGATTTCTGGTCCGATTCCATCGCCGGGTAAAAGAGCAATTACTTTTTCCATATAATTTCCTACTTTCGATATAGGTGAGAATAGTAGAAAGAGAGAGGGTAGCTTTACCTTCTCTCTCTTTCTGTATGTTAACTTAGTTTTTTACTGTAACTTTTCCACTTGCATTTACGAACGGCATCATTGCACGTAGTTTTTTACCAACTACTTCGATTTGGTGTTCGTTTTCTTGACGATTCACTGCGTTAAATACTGGACGGTTTGCTTGGTTTTCTAAGATCCATCCGCGAGCAAATACGCCGTCTTGAATGTCTTTTAATACGTCTTTCATTGCTTCTTTAGAGTGGCCATCAACAACGCGTGGTCCTGATACGAAATCACCCCATTGTGCTGTATCTGAAATTGAGTAACGCATGTTCTCAAGTCCACCTTCGTACATTAAGTCAACGATTAATTTTAATTCGTGTAAGCACTCAAAGTATGCTACTTCTGGTTGGTAACCAGCTTCTACTAATGTTTCGAAACCTGATTTAACAAGTGAAGTTAAGCCGCCGCAAAGAACTGCTTGCTCACCGAAAAGGTCAGTTTCTGTTTCTTCTTTAAACGTCGTTTCAAGTACGCCAGCACGTGTTGAACCGATACCTTTTGCATATGCTAATGCAAGATCATGCGTATCGCCAGTTACATCTTGGTATACAGCGAAAAGTGCAGGAACTGCGAAACCTTCTTGGAATTGACGACGAACTAAGTGTCCTGGTCCTTTTGGTGCAACTAAGAACACGTTCACGTCACTGCGTGGTACGATTTGTGAATAAAGAACGTTGAAACCATGAGCGAAAACGAGTGAATTTCCAGCTTCTAAATTAGGCTCAACTTCATTTTTGTACACGTTTGCTTGGAACTCGTCTGGAAGAAGAATCATTACAACATCCGCTTGCGCTGTTGCTTCTGCTACTGTGAAAACAGCTACGCCATCTTCTACTGCTTTGTTCCAGCTTTTACCTGGGCGAAGACCAACAACTACGTCTACACCGCTTTCTTTAAGGTTTAATGCATGCGCATGACCTTGGCTACCATATCCTAAAATTGCTACTTTTTTACCTTCTAATAGTCCTAAATTTGCATCGTCGTTGTAATAAACTTTTGCCATTGTTATTGCCTCCTAATTTTTCTTATTGTAATAGACGAAGACCGTCTATTATTACATGAGTAGTGTTGCGTCTTTTGCTTTTTGCGACCCACGAGGCAAACCAGTTGTTCCTGTGCGTGCGATTTCTAAAACACCATATGGACTTAACAAATCAACAAGTGCGTCGATTTTATCCATTTCGCCTGTGACTTCAATGATCATGCTTTCCTTACTCACATCGACAATCGATGCGCGGAACGGATCACATAAACTACTAATCTCAGCACGCGTTTGTGGTGTCGTTGCAATACGAATGAGTGCTAACTCGCGCGCAACAATTGCTTGGTCTGTAATGTCTTCCACTTTTAAAATGTCAATTTGCTTGTTTAACTGTTTGACAATTTGCTCCGGATTTGTAAAGTCATCTACGCTAATAACAAATGTCATACGTGATGTTCCTTCCGTTTCAGAATGTCCTACCGTTATACTTTCAATATTAAAACCACGACGACTCATCAAGCCAGTAATTCGGTTGAGTACGCCAGGTTGGTTCATCACTGTTGTTGAAATAATACGATTTCTCATAGTTCATAGCCCTCCATTTCATCAAGGCCTTTACCTGGAGCAACCATTGGATACACATTTTCCTTTTGCGTTACACGGAAATCGAGTAGCACTGGACCATTTGTTTCCATTGCTCGTTTTAGAATCGCTCTTGCTTCATCTGTATTACTTGCTTGTAAACCAAGAATGCCATACGCATCAGCAAGCTTTAAGAAATCAGGCTGATTCGGAATGAGTGAGTACGAATAGCGCTCTTCATAGAAAAGTTCTTGCCATTGACGAACCATTCCTAGCGTTTGATTATTTACAAGAACAATTTTAATCGGTAAATTCAATTCCTGAATAACACTTAATTCTTGAAGCGTCATTTGGAATCCACCATCGCCGAGAATGGCTACGACTGTTTTACTTCTGTCTGCAAGTTGGGCACCGATTGACGATGGTAAACCAAAGCCCATCGTTCCTAGTCCACCAGATGTTACCCAACGATTTGGGTGTTTGAATTTATAGTATTGCGCACTCCACATTTGATGTTGACCAACGTCCGTTGTCACAATCGCTTCGCCATTCGTCGCTTCGTAAATCAGTTCGATTAGCTTTTGCGGTTTTAGTTCGTCCGTACTGTCATGGTAACCAAGTGGATAGCGCTCTTTCCACGCGTTAAGTTGTGTAATCCAGTCATCATTCTCTGAAACAGAACCATTTTCATCGATCAATGCTTGTAATGCATATTTTGCATCACCAACAACCGGAATCGCTGTTGGTACATTTTTGCCGATTTCTGCTTCATCGATATCGATATGTGCAATTTTCGCTTTTTGAGCAAAACGTTTTAAGTTTCCTGTTACACGGTCATCAAAACGTGCACCGATTGAAATGAGTAAGTCCGCTTCTGTTATTGCCATATTCGCAGTGTATGTCCCGTGCATGCCAGCCATTCCTAAAAAGAGTGAATGGTCTGCAGGAAAACCACCTAAGCCAAGCAACGTGTGAATCACTGGAATGTTATATTGTGTTGCGAAATTATAGAGTTCTTCGCTTGCGTTTGCAAAAAGAACGCCTGCTCCTGCTAAAATTGCTGGTCGTTTCGACTGTCCGATTGCCTCTACTAAACTACGAATCGCTACGTGGTCTGGTTGCAACGGAACTTTATAACCCGGTAAATGTACTGTGTCACACGGTTGATATTCCGCAAGTTCTGCCGCAACATCTTTCGGAATGTCAATGAGCACTGGGCCTGGTCGGCCTGTACTTGCGATAAAGAATGCTTCGCGTATGATTTTCGGAATATCTGAAATTTTTCGAACTTGGTAATTGTGTTTCGTTATTGGCATTGTAATTCCGATTACATCTGCCTCTTGAAAAGCGTCTGTACCAATGACTGACGATGCAACTTGACCGGTAAACACGACAAGAGGAATTGAGTCGATCATCGCGTCTGTTAAGCCCGTTACTAAGTTCGTTGCGCCAGGACCACTCGTCGCAATAACAACACCAGGTTTTCCAGCTACGCGTGCATAGCCTTCTGCAGCATGAATTCCACCTTGTTCGTGTCTTGTTAACACGTGGAATACACCCGATTGATACAATTTGTCATAAATCGGTAATACCGCTCCGCCTGGATAACCGAATAAGACTTCTACATTTTCCCTCTTTAGTGACTCCACTAATATTTGTGCACCTGTCAATTTCTGTCCTACTGGTGAATACTGTTTTTCTTCTAGAGAATAATCCATGCTACTTCCCCTTTCTTATTGTACTGGTTTTTGAGAATACCCTACTTGAGGTGTCTCTATGCTTAACAGAGCAATTCGTAATCGCTAATTGGCTCTGAAGTTCCTTTGGTTTGTAGTTTTTCTATAAAAACTACTGTCTTTGGGTCGCGACGGCTGTTTTGTGGTTGGTCCGGCTACGTCAGGCACCTTCGCTTTCCTGTGGGGCGGCCGTGTGCCTCCTCGGCGAAAAATCGCGCCTGTGGGGTCACACGTTTCCGCCTGATTCCACGGGAGTCTTCGGTGCCTGACTCCGCCTACCCTTGCGGCGTATTGAGCACGCGCTAACCTTTTCATCCATGTGATGTAAAAAAGATTTGTTTAAATGCTAAAAAACCCTTTCACCCACATAGCAATCCCATGCTAAGGGGTGAAAAGGTTACTTTCCACGGTACCACCCTCATATCAAGACACAGAACGAACGGTCTCGACACTTCATTTTGATAACGACTCAAACGCAATGTTTGAACGTATCGGTCTACTGGATTTTTTCGACCGATCTCTCGGAGAGGACTTCACTTTCTGTTATCAACACTGGCTTTTCAGCTACCGCCAGCTCTCTTATGGTTGAATCGCAGCAAACTACTTATTCTCGTCAACGATTTGTTATATTTTATTGTATTTATACATAGAAATGCATTAAATTCGAATATTTATTCCACCCTTATACATAGAAGGTTGAAAAAAAGCGTGCATCTAAAATACTATCGTTACGATAAAAATGCACATTTCTTGTTTCTGTTCGCTTCTCTTAATGTATAAGCAATCATCTCTGTCATTAAATTGTGAATATTTAATTCATATATTACTTGAGTTACTCCTACGTGTCAATCTGTTTATTTAACTTTTCTAAAAATTGTTTGTTTTTTGTTTTCTGTTTTCCTATTAGATCATTTGTTTTTTGATATTTTAAAAATACCCACTTTTCTTTCTGTGAAAAGTGGGTATAGCTATTAGTTTTGGAAAAATTGTGGTAAGTACTCTTTGTGTGCTTCTAACAACTCATCTAATACTTTTTTCGCTAGATTGTCACTAGGAACGAGTGGGTTGATTGCCATAGCTAATAAAGCTTTTTCATATGAACCTGTTACTGCCGCTTCAGCTGCAACTCGCTCAAATGACTTGATTTCTTGAACAAGTCCTTGAACAGCAAGTGGTAATTCGCCTACTTCGATTGGTTTTGGTCCTTCTTTCGTGACGATACAGTTCACTTCAACTGCACTTTCATTTGGAAGGTTATGGATTGCTCCATTGTTTTGCACGTTTAATGTTTGAATATCGCCTTTGTCGTTGTAAATCGACGAAATAACGTTACACGCTGCATCACTGTAGTATGCTCCGCCACGTTTTTCAAGTTGTGGTGGCTTGATTTGTAAGTTAGGGTCTTTGTATAGTTCAAATAAATCGTGCTCTAGTCGTTTTACAACTTCTGCACGCGTTTCACCTTTTTCAAACTCTTTTAATTCTTTCGCAAGAATTTCAGACGTTTTATAGTAGTAGCGGTGGTATGGGCAAGGAAGCACGCCTAATGCATGAATGAATTCTGGATTCCATGCGAGTGGATCAATATTTTTCATTGAAAGTTCAAGCTCATCAGACGCTAACTTTTCTAACACTTCTTTCGTACGGTCTTCCCCTTTGATGCTGATTTTCAATCCGTGAACTAAGTGATTAAGTCCAGCAAAATCAATGTGAATATCATCTGGGTTCTCGTCAAGAAGTTTTCCTAATTGCATACGTGTATGTACCGGTACGTTACACACACCGATTACTTTTTTATGTTGTGAATATCGTAATAACGCTTCTGTAACCATGCCAGCTGGGTTTGTAAAGTTAATTAACCACGCTTCTGGACATAGTTCTTGCATTTCTTTTGCAATTTCTAGTAAAACTGGAATTGTTCGTAAACCTTTGAAAAGTCCACCTGCACCGTTTGTTTCTTGTCCAATCATGCCATTCTCTAAAGGAATACGCTCGTCTTTAATACGCGCATCAAGAAGACCTACACGCATTTGCGTCGTTACAAAGTCTGCGTCTTTTAACGCTTCGCGGCGGTCTAATGTT
>JBOFGC010000060.1:0-6753 GCA_051648945.1 Bacilli bacterium | reverse complement strand
GGTAATTAAATATGTCGCAAGCTAAAGCTGACGTTTTTTAGTCAGTTTTTTCTTTTATTTGTAATGTATCGTATGCACTATACCCAGAAAACGTTCCACCATGCCCATCTTTTTTATAGGTAAACGTAATTTGACCTAGTTTACTACATTCAAGAATTTTTGCTCCTTGATTACTTAACGTTTCAAGTGTGGTTTCATGTGGATGACCAAACATGTTTCTTCTCCCCGCACTAATGATTGCAATTTCAGGTTGAATCGCTTGAATGAATGGTACCGATGAACTTGTTTTACTGCCGTGATGAGCCACTTTCAGAACATCAACTGGTCCAATATCATTTTGAAGCAGCACTTGTTCACCAGGTGCTTCGACATCGCCTGTGAAAAGCCAACGTATGCCAGCAAAATCACTTTGAAGGACGAGTGAATCATTGTTATCTGATTGACTAACCTGCCCTCGAACAGGCGACAACACTTTAAACTTCTGTCCCCCAATTTTCAACACATCACCAGAAGCGAAATACTCCACTTTTATTTTTTGTTTCTCCGCCTCCATGATTACTTTCTGAAAAGCTACTCGTTGTTTTTCCGTATCAGGTAAAACTAATACTTTCACTTCTTTATTCTGAAGAAGCGCAATCGCCGCCCCACAATGATCGATATCGGAATGCGTAAGAACTAACACATCAATTGTATTGATTCCTTCTTGCATCATGTATGGTCTTAATGCGCGCCGATAAAAGTCTGCCTGCTTACTTTCTATTTCGCTAGCATCACCTTTTAAAACTAATTTTCCGCCCGTATCAATCATGACTACACCTTCATTATAGGGTAGTCGAATCATCGTACTGTCTCCTTGTCCAACATCAAGTTGTGTGATTGTCCCTTCGTTTTGGAAAGTAGGCATATTCACTAAAACAAAAACAAGCACATAGTACATACTTGCATAAATAAGAAGTGGTTTTCGCCATTTTCCAAGCTCTACTTTTACAAAAATAAAAAAGAGGCTTACACAAAAAAGAAAGAGAATACTCTGCTCTGTTTTCAAACCGTATGTCATATTCGCAACAAGCTTAAACGTCAATATGTTGTGTGCGTACTCCAATAAGACGTTCACGCCGTCTACAAGCGGCAGTAGGAGCTTTTCAATAGATAGACTTGCACAAAGCATATAAAGCCAAGCAAACGGTGTTACAAGCCAATGCAATAGCACTGTTAATAGTAAATTTAGAGGCACTGCAATCCAATTGATGTAGTGAAACAATAGTAGCTGTATTGGCAAAAGAGAAACCGCTACATATATATTGACAGTTAGTATTGTTGATATCCATCCCTTTTGGGTTAAGATTTTCGCGCCAAGAAACAACAATATGCATGCAGAATAACTAAAAATAAACCCTACGTCTAAACAAATTACTGGGTCGACTAGCCACTCAATGAAAAAACTAACGCACAACGTACATAACATACTTTGTTTAATGCCCCATAGTTTACTTAAGACGTATAAGCAAATCATTAATCCGGCACGTACTACACTCGGTGAACCCCCAGCAAGCACAATATAACTTCCACACAGGATTATGAGTAGGACATACGTAAAACGTGCTTGAATGTAGAAGCGGCTACAGAGAAAGCGAATGCAGAAATAGAGCATCGCAAACTGCGAACCACTGATCGCAAGCAAATGAATGGTCCCTGTTTCAATGTATGCATTTGTAATGTCATCAGAAAACCCTTCGTCATTACCAAATACAAGCGCATTCATATAAGAAGCAAAAGGTTGAGGCAAACTGTTTGTGGTGCTATAAACCCAACGATTCCGTTCATTTTGCAACATATTCAAGAGATTGTACGCATTGCCTTCCCTACACTGACTTACTTCTGTTGCGAATATGACTTGCCCTATCTTTTTTTGTTGCAAATACGCACTATAAATAAAATTCCCCTTGTTTAAATACTCATTTATCGAAGAAGCCTCACCTGAAATCGTACATACTTGTCCATGATTAAGAGGCGCATATTCCTCTGTGTAATAAATATTCTTTTGTCCTGTTTTGTTGTCTTCACCGATGATTTTCAATCCCTTTTGATGCACTTCAATTTGAACAAGTTCGACTTCACTTTGGTATGTTTCTTCGACAGACTTTAGTGCTTCAACATCGATAGAACGGGTATAAATGTAAATGAGCACAAGAATTACTGCAACAAAAAAAGCGCGATGTCGAATTTTCAGAATTAAGATTGTATACAACACACATCCACATCCGATGACAAACCACATTACGCTTTTATAGTAGTACGCTAGTGTCATACACCAGCAATAGAGCGCACAAAAAAACAAAGTTAATGTTACGTGCACATCTATTTTTCTCATTAAGACTCCGCTAACAATTCTAACACTTCATCTTTTTTAAACGGTACGTGCGTTACTTTTACACCCGCTTCTTTAAACATCGCAACTGCATATTCATTATTTCGATAATTCGTTGCATACAACACTTCGCTTATACCACTTTGGATAATCGATTTCGTACAATTTAAACACGGAAAATGCGTGACATAAAGCACCGCATGCTGTGTTGAAATACCTTGCGAAGCACATTGTAACAATGCATTCACTTCAGCATGAATCGTTCGAATACAATGATTATCTACAATTAGACAGTCATCATCAATACAATGTTCTGCACCTTTTATACTTCCGTTATACCCCCCCGCGATGACACGGTTGTCACGAACAATCGTTGCACCTACTCTAAGGCGCGTGCACGTGCTCCGTAATGCAAGTAAATGTGCTTGCGCTAAAAAATATTGTTCCCATGAAAGTCTCTTCATCTTACACCTCGCGTTTTTTCTTATTCTATCATACCGAAACTTTCGCTGTGTACTTTGCCACAAATACTACAAAGTAATGTAACTTTTTAACATTTCAAACGTACGTTCACCAATTCCAGGCACATCCATCAGTTGCTCTACTTTTGAAAAGTGCCCTTGTTCTTCTCGAAACGCTAGAATCGCTTTCGCTTTTTGCGGACCGATGTTTGGCAACTCTTCTAATTCAGCTTGCGTTGCTCTATTTATACTTATTTTCGTAACCGTCTCAGGTGTCGCACTACTTTCACTTTGTGTTTCATCTCCTTTTTCAGCGACAAAAATTAACATTTCATCATATACTTTCGCTGCAAAATTAACACCTTTACCGTCCGCATTTGGCAATAATCCTCCTGCTTTTTCAATGACATCCCATACGCGCGCAGTGTGAGAAATACTATAAATGCCTGGCTTTTTAACAGCACCTTTCACATCAACAACACACGTCGTCGGTTCGTCTTCCGCACTTTCTACCCCTTCATTTACTTTCGGTTGTCCTACTTTCACAGATTGTGTTTCCTCATCCGTAATCGATGTCTCGGCCCGCAATTGCGGTTGCAGAAAATACCACCCACTGCCAGCTAAACCTAGACACAACAACAAACTCGGACCAATCACTTTTTTCGCATGTTCACGAATGTTCTTCAACTCTAACAACACAAACACCCTTTCAGATGAAATATTTCAGGCATTCTTCGCATACACTGATTTTGAATTATTTCTTTAAAAACGGAGGGAAAAGCATGACATACACCGGCTTTATCGGAACAGGAAATATGGGTAGTATTCTTATTGAAGCATTTATCACTTCAGGCGCCCTTGAAGAAGGCAACGTTCATATTACGAATCGAACACTGTCAAAATGCGAAACACTACAACAAAAGTTTCCAGAAATAAAAGTTCATGAAACGTATGATTCTTTAATTAAAAGCTGTAGAACAATATTTCTGTGCATGAAACCACTCGACATGTTAGGGTTCTTAAAAGAAAATGGTGAAAAATTCAGAAAAACACAGCTAGTCATTAGCATTACGAGTCCACTTTCCGTTCTTGATTTGCAACGATTCACAGATGCAAGTGTTGCTCGTTGCATCCCTTCTATAACGAACAGTGTGTACGCTGGCTGCACACTTCTCACATTCGGGGACAGTATGACTCAATTAGAAAAACAATGGCTCACACTGTGCTGTGAAAGCATAGGGACGCCTATAGAAGTTCAAGATGAGTTTGTACGTATTAGTAGTGATATCGTAAGTTGCGGCCCTGCTTTCATTAGTTGGGTATTGCAAGATATGATCAATAGCGCAAATTCTTTTAACAATCTCGACAAAGAGACAGCGACGACGCTCGTATCGCAAATGATGATTGGTTTTGGTGAACTTATTGCATCCGGTAAATTTTCACTTGAAACCTTACAACAGAAAGTTTGCGTAAAAGGCGGCATTACAGGTGAAGGTATTCTCGCTCTAGAACAACAATGTACAGAAATGTTTGCCTCCGTCTACACACGCACCCATAAAAAATTCAATCATGAAGTAGAGATTATTAAAAATACATTGTCCAACTAACAAGTCCACTCTACTTCATCTTTTCAATTTTGCCAAATCACCAAAGGGTCCCATTCACAACAGTTTCAACAACTTCTGCCAATTCCAACACCACTTCCCAACCAACCGCTCCACTTGGGACCCTTTTTTCACAGAAAAACAAAAAAACTGCCGCCCGCTCAGCATTCACTGAACAAACAACAGTTTTCTTCAAACCGCTCGACACGTAAAAAACAGTCGCTCTGGCTCTTCTCGGTCTTCCCAATGTGTATCATCACCGACACTTTCGACAACGAATCCCACCTGTTCTAACCACTTTGTATATTGTTGCGCTGTAAAAGTACGTTGCACGTGCAATTCATCGACACGGTCATACTTTTCTTGTGCATCTTTTAGAAAAAAAGCGAGTTCGTGCTCCACTTCATTTTCATGTTGACCTTCATAAATGTGCCACATCCACGCAACGTCTTCCGCTTTTCCGGAGTAATTGTAACCTGGAAAAACTTCCGTCATTTTGTAAGGTGTATGAACATCGAACAAAAACATGCCATCTTTATGAAGCGCTTGACGTACACTTGTGAACGTCGCTCGTACATCTTCTTCGGTCGTAAGATAGTTAATTCCATCGACAAAACAAGTTACGCAATGAACTTTGTTCGGCACTTCAAAATTACGCATATCACTTTCAAGCCATAGTACATTCACATTTTCACTCTGCGCTTTTTCATACGCAACAGCAAGCATGTTCTCACTATAGTCTAGCCCAATCGTTTGAATGTGTTTTGCAAGTTCAATCGTAAGCGTACCTGTTCCACAGCCCAAATCAAGCAGCGTAGCTTCTTTTTCTTGTGGGAGATGCGCGATTGTCCAAGCTAACCATTCCTCATAAGGCACGTCACTCATAAGTTCATCATAAAATTGCGCTAACACTTCATAACTCACGGCATTATTCTCCGATTGTCATCTCTACGTGTTTTGCGTCGCCCCAAAGTTTTTCTAAGTTGTAGTAAGGACGCTCGTCTTTTAAGAAAACATGCGCAACAACATCGCCCATATCAACAAGTACCCAACGTGCTTCGTCAAATCCTTCAAAACGTTTAACCGTTGCGCCTAATTTTTCTGCTTCGTCTTTCATTTCGCGCGCAATGGCTTGCACTTGTTTGTCTGAATTACCGTGACAAATAACAAAATAGTCCGTTAAGCCGCTAATACCTTCCATATCTAGGGTTACGATTTCGTATGCTTTTTTCGCGTCTGCCGCTTGTACGACTGTTTCAATTAATGATTTCAAATTTAAATCATCCTTTCGTCTGTTGTTTTTTTTGCGTTAAAAACGCATTGTATGTGTCCACGCTAAGTGGAAAAATGGTTTGTTCTTTTTTTACTAAATAACCTATGGTCTGCTTCAGGATGTAGCGCATGCAATCATCTAAATCAGTGAATGCAAGTGCTCTCGCTTCTTCAACTCCAGGAAATGCGCGATTCGGTTCAATATAATCGGCAATATACACAATTTTACTAATAGTGCCCATGTTAGGCGCACCACTCGTATGATAGCGTACCGCTTCAAGAATGTCGTTGTCTGTAATTCCCCATGAAGTGAGAAGTACATCACCCGCAAAACCATGGTATATTTCTTTGTTATGATCAAGTACATAATGAAAAGCGCGGTTCATTTTAATTAACTCTTTTTGCTTTTTTATGCTCATACACTTGCACACATCATGTGCGAGTGCTGCAAATTTACACTTTTCAACGTCCGCTGCATAGTGAAGCGCCAATTTCTCAGCGGTTTCTACAACAGCCAGTGTGTGCTTGTACCGTTTTTCGGTTAGCAGTGGTGCAACTAAGGCATCAAGTGCGTAAAAATCCATACACGTCGTGCTCCTTTATATAATCCTCAACTGTTTGCGGTACAAACCTCGCAATACTCTCTCCCTGCACAACAGCGTTTCGTATTAACGAAGAACTAATCGGCATTTCATCACATTGAATGATGGAAATTGGATAATCCGATTGGAGTGAGTAGCCAGGTCGAGCGACAGCGACAAAGGAAACAATCGCCACTAACTCGTCGATGCGATGCCATTTGGGCAAATACTCAACCATGTCCGCACCAATGATAAAATAAAACTTCGTCTCCGGATATTTCTTCCGTAACGCGAGTAGCGTATCGTACGTATAACTAACACGTTGGTTGTTGATTTCATCGAGATAGAGTTCGATGTATGGAGTTGCTTGAATAAGCGCCTCTAACATACCGATGCGATGGGCACATGTCGCTTGTTTATGCTTTTTGTGTGGTGGCTTATTGTTCGGCATGAACCACACTTTTTCC
>JBOFGC010000059.1:0-5951 GCA_051648945.1 Bacilli bacterium | reverse complement strand
AGTTACGTAATTTTGAACGAACAAACGCTGCACCTTTACCTGGTTTTACGTGTTGGAATTCTACTACTGTCCAAATTCCGTTATCTACTTCAATCGTCAATCCTGTACGAAAATCATTTACTGAAATCATGAAAATTATGCCTCCTGAATTTACTCAATCGGTAAAATGATAAGGTGTTTTGGAGAATGTGTCAACACTTCACAACCATTTTCCGTTAACACAACATCATCTTCGATCCGAACGCCACCTAAATTGCTCACATAAATGCCTGGCTCAACAGTTACGACCATGCCGATTTGGAGCGGTTCTTCATTTTTACTATTCACGCCTGGTTGTTCGTGTACGTCCATTCCTAGACCATGACCTGTGCTATGACCAAAGTTTGGTCCGTATCCTGCCGCAGCAATAATATCACGTGCAAGCGCATCTGCTTCTTTGCCTGTTAAGCCCGCTTTAATGTTTGCTACCGCATGTTCTTGCGCTTGTAACACTGTATCATAAATATGTTTCATCTCGTCTGAAATATGTCCTACTGCAATTGTACGTGTTATATCACTGCAATAACCTTTATAGTATGCGCCAAAATCAAGCGTGATTACATCACCCGCTTCGATGATTTTTTCACTTGCAACGCCGTGTGGTAAACTCGAACGAACGCCACTCGCAACGATAATTTCAAACGAAGAGCAATCCGCACCAAGTTTTCGCATACTCATTTCTAATTCATCGCGTACATCCGTTTCCTTTTGACCTGGTTTAATGTACGTACAAATATGAGCAAATGCCTTGTCAGCAATATCCGCCGCTTCACGCATGATAATCAGTTCTTCCTCGTCTTTAACATGTCTAAAGTTTTCAACAACGCCACTTGTTCCAAGTAGTTGCGTATTCGTCCATAGCGCAGCATATAGCTCGTACGTACCATAGGATACAAAATCTTTTTCGAAACCAAGCTTCTCAACGCTTAGCTTTTTTAACAACTCCGCTACTTCTTGAACAATCGGTCCTACGTGCTGAACAATTTCATAGCCATCTGTTTGCGTAGTTGCTTGATCGATATAACGAAAATCTGTAATAAAATAGGCAGATTCTTTCGTAACCAATGCATAACCACTTGTACCTGTAAAACCTGTCATATAACGACGATTCGTCGTACTTGTGATTAAAAATGCATCGAGTTGTTGCGTTTTCATGTAGTTCTGTAGTTTTTGAATGCGATGTTTCATTATGTTCATCCCCTTTGCGTATTTATCGTTTCTTTAATGCAAGCAGTGCCAATTCATACCCTTGAAATCCTAATCCGACAATTTGCCCTGCACAAACAGCTGCAGTGACAGATTCATGACGGAAAGTTTCTCGCTTATGAACGTTCGAAATATGTACTTCAATCACAGGAATACTAATGCTAGCAATAGCATCTCGAATGGCATAACTGTAGTGCGTAAACGCGCCTGGATTAATGACAACACCATGTGCCGAACTCCCTGCTTCGTGAAGCCAGTCTATAATTTCACCTTCGTGATTGCTTTGTTTGCAGTATACTTCAATCTCATTTTCATGACCAAATTCAAAAAGTCGCTTCTCTAAATCATCAAGCGTCTCATACCCGTATACTTCAGGTTCACGCTTACCCAATGTATTTAAGTTTGGACCATTTATCACTAGTATTGTCATACTTTTCAACTCCTAAAAAAATAGAATGTTCAAGGAACATTCTATCACAAAACCTTTTTAAAGTTGAAACAATTCAACTATTTCTTTAAATCCGACGAATACTCGTTTTTTTACTGTCGAAAATTTCATAACTAATGGAATATCCGATAAAAAGGCCATACACTAAAAACACACACGCCATATTTATATAATTACTATATTCCCTTTCAAAACGGAGAGAACCACCCTCAACAATTGGGAAGTAAAAAAAGTACAACAAACCAAACAATACTAAGCCATAGAGCACACCAACCCACATGGAATTAATTGTTTTAAACATCATATAATAGAGAAACGTTAAGCCCATGCTACAAAGCATGAGTAGCGGCAAACTAGCGATTTCACCCCAAAAGCCGTATCGCCATTCTCCTATTGGAATTGCATAGAGAAAAAGATTTGGACCGAATTCAATAAATTGTAGTAAGAATAGTAATAGCATTAACAACCAGATTACGAAGCCACCTACAAGGCTTAATAAAAGCACTTTTTTTATGATACTGCTTTTTGGTTCCGCTTGTCCCATCGTATTTACCTCAGATTCTTTTTGGTTAGTTTTCTTTGAAAACTGCGAAGTTATACAAAATGTTAAGTTTTTTCTTGAAAATGAAATTTTTTTTGTATAAATAACTAGAGATGGTTTACACTAGAGAAGTAAATGATGTTTTATCTATGAAAATAAATGGAATCTCACGTATGTTTGTGTGGAGCTTAGGGTACTGCGCCAGGCAACTCCGCTTTCCTGTGGGGCGGCCGTGTGCCTCCTCGGCGAAAAACCGCGCCTGTGGGGTCACACGTTTCCGCCTGATTCCACGGGAGTCTCCGTTGCCTTTCTCCGTACCCTTCAACGATGTTTTGAAGGGCGCGTTAAAACCTTTTCATCATTGGGTTGTGAAAAAGGCGTGCTCGCGTTTCTAGTTTTATTCTATGAATATGATGAGGGGCTCGCGTGCTGGGTGGGTGCTTTTGGGTTTTTCGGTGAATTTATATGTAGTATCTATATTTAAAAATCTTGATAGATTCAATGACAGATGAATGGGGTGAACCGTTATGAAAAATAATTTTTCTATTTTATTACTTGGAACTATTGTACTTTTTGCAATACTAGGATTCGCTACGAATATTCAGTATACATTACAGTCTATTCTCATTTTTGGTATCATTGTTGGTGGTTTTTTATTAATCATGCGTTACCGCGGGGGTACAAGTGCCTCGTCAGCGTCTCGCAAATACCAACAAGCTGTTAAGCAATCAAAAGCAAAATATCAAACGCACCAAAAAACAAGCACTTCAACTCGACCTACAAAAAAAACAACAACACATCGCCGGGACACTCATGGACTCGTCGTCATTGAAGGTAAAAAATCAAAATAAACGAATTATGTATACAAAAACCGCCTACATCACGTGTAGGCGGTTTTTAATTTCGATATTAAGAATCGGAATTTACTTTTTCATTTGCTTGCTGAACGTTACGTAACGCTTCAATTCGTTTAGGGTCTTCATCAAAATATTGAATCAAGTCTGCAATGCGGTCGATTGCTTCCCAGCTTAAATGATGTTCAATTCCTTCTACATCAGTGTATACTTTCGATTCATCAAGACCAATTTTACGAAGGAAATCTTCGAGCATACTGTGTCTTTCCACAAGGCGCTTTCCGATTTTCTTTCCTTTTGTTGTGAGAATAAGACCACGATATTTTTCATAAAGTAAGTATTCGTCTTTATCTAGCTTTTGAACCATTTTCGTAACGGACGATGGATGTACAGCTAATGCCTCAGCGATATCGGATACACGTGCATACCCTTTTTCTTCGATGAGTAAATAGATTTGTTCAATATAATCTTCCATGCTAGGTGTTGGCATCTAATCCCTCCATCATAGGACTTTATGAACTGCAAACACGTACATTTGCAGACACAATTCAATCACCATTTTACACCGATTTGGTGCATTTTTCAAGATATCTAAGTAAAATACGATATTTCAGCGTCTGGAAAATATTCTGCAATATACCCTCTTATCGTTTGGTCAAGTTCTTTTGCCTGCTCATCTTTATACACATACTTACCAATTCCATAGCGTCCCCACTTATATTTCCGGTCTTCTTCATTCATTTCAAGCTTCGTTTTGGGATATCGTTCTTCTATAATTCGCTTTGCTGGTTTCGTGAAACGGTGTTGAATTAATTCAAACGCTAGACCGTTCGTTTCACACCCTTTTAATTCTTCAGCTAACGTACGAAATAATTCTCGATACCCTTCTTCCCAGCCATTATGGCGATAAATCGGAGCGACGATAAAACCAAGAGGATAACCTGCTTCCGCAACTTTCCTTGCCCCAATCATTCGCTCACTTAATGTCGATGTGCCAGGTTCAAAGTTTTTAATTACATAGTCGGAGTTTACGCTAAAGCGAAATCGCGTATGACCATTATGCTCACAGTCTAGCAGATGATCAACAAAATGGTATTTCGTCACAAAACGTAAGCGTCCATATTCCTGACGTCCCATAAAGTTGATTACATCTTTTAGTGCATGCGTCCAATAGTCAATCCCTACAATATCCGACGTACAAGCAGCTTCAAATCGTGTAATCGTATCCGGACGTTCAAGCATATATTTCTCAGCTTGCGCAAGGATTTCATCCGTATTCACATAGACACGTACATATGGTTTTTTTCCAAGCGTTGTTTGCAAATAACAATAATGACAATGTCCAAAACAACCTGTAGCAAGTGGAATTGCATATTCCGCTGATGGAAGGGACGGCTCAAATTTCAGCGTTCTTCGCAATCCAACGACAAGCGTCCGTTTCGCCATACGATATTTTTCACTTTCAGTATCTCCAGGCAAATCACGTATCTGATTGTGCGACGTCGTTTTCCGAATTTCAATTCCTTCCTTACGAAACTTTCTATATAACATTTCCCCCATCGGATAATCCAGTGCTTTCGGTTCAAAGTAGACGAGTTGAGGTTTAATCGGTTCTTTCATAGAATCATTTCCTTTCACCATTTCTTACTTTATGTAGTCTGTACTATTTTCAAAAATATCACCCCTAAACCTTTCAACACCTCTCATTTCAAGGAAAACAAATCTATGATGAACTATTATTTGCCCTTCACATCGCCATACTTCTCGAAAAAACCGAGGATACAATTATTTTTATGTTGCAACAACTTTGGTTACACTTTAAAATTATGTAGTACAAACTCTTTAGATTCAGAAAGGAACCATCAAATGACTACACTTTACATCGTTCTCACAATTCTAGCGCTATACATGGCGTATTCTGCCGCTGTTTTTTTCTTACAAAAGCGAAAAATGAAAGGTTTACCACAAGAACTTTTCATTGAAGGATATCGTAAAGCACAGCTTATCGATTTACGTAAAAAAGACCTATATGACGCAGGCCACATTTTAGGCGCACGTAACATCCCATTACTAACACTAAAACAACGCATCGCAGAAGTACGAAAAGACCAACCTGTTTACCTTTATGACCAAAATGGTTTTTCATGCGGTAAAGCAGCAACTCTACTTGCAAAAAATGGAATCACTGAGATCTTCTACTTAGAAAACGGCTTCCAAACATGGACAGGTAAAATCAAATCAAAATAATACATGCAGAGGCGCATTCAAATAAAAATTGAATACGCCTCTTTTTCTACCTTTCACAATGTATAAATTTACGCGAGAACATATTATTTTCATGAACATTCACACAATCGCGAGCGTATCCCTTTTCACAACCCACGGATGTAAGGTTTAAACGCGACCATGAACACATCGTTGAAGGGTACGGAGACAGGCAGGAATGCTCCCACGGAATCAGGCGGAAACGGTGTGACAGCTTTTTCGCGACGAGGAGGCACACCGCCGCCCCGAAAGGCACTCGGAGTTGCCTGACGCAGTACCCCAGTTCTACACAAACATACGCGTGCCCCAAATTATTTTCATAGAACATACCCATGAACGCGAGCGTAGCCTTTTTCACAACCCATACATGAAAAGGTTTAACGCGACCAAGACACTTCGTTGAAGGGTACGGAGAAAGGCAACGTAGACTCCCGTGGAATCAGGCGGAAAACGCGCTTCCCCCACAGGAGCAGCTTTACCGCGACGAGGAGGCACACGGCCGCCCCACAGGAAAGCGGAGTTGCCTGGCGTAGTACCCCAGTTCCACACAAACATACGCGATATCCCAATTATTTTCATAGAAAATTTCTCAAATATT
>JBOFGC010000058.1:0-1827 GCA_051648945.1 Bacilli bacterium | reverse complement strand
GGTTGTATTGCGGTTGCAGAGTTTGGAAAATAATTGTGATGTTGAGGTGAATGGAATGAATGAAGTAACGGTACAAAGTCATGAAAGTGTACTAATTAAGTTATTAAAAAGCAATGCACGCACACATATTGTTGCTTTTTTGGCGATAGACAGAGGCGAAAAAGTACCATTTCCATGGTTAACCTTCTTTTTCGGTTGGTTCGTTTTGCCGTACCGAAAAATGTGGAAACAGTGGGAACGTGTTTATTTACCAATATTTATTTTACAAATCATTCTCTATTCGATTTTGTATTATTTCTTTAACCCAATGTACGAGAGTTATATGAACTTATTAATTTTCAATTGGCTATTTTCTCTTGTTTATTTAATTATTATTTCTATTCGTAATGCAAAATGTCATTACCGTAATGTGTATGAACAATTAAAGTATACAATTTTTAAGTACAATTTAACGGAAGAAAATATTGATCAGTACATTGCAGGGCATCCGTCGTATAAGCGCATTAAACCAGCGCTCATGAATGTGATTGTACTGTTTACGTTTTATGCGATCATTAATCAAGGGACAAACAAAATGATTGATGCAAAAGTAGAGCAGGTGAAGCATGAATATATAGAAGCAGAGAAAAATCGGATTGTTGAACAAAAAAATATTCAAGCTATACTTTCCTATGTGCGTGGATACACCGATTATCAAGTGGGATTTGGTACATCGTATTCCGAACAATTAGAGAGAAACTATGCGTATTTTTCTTATCAAGGAAACAGTAAAAATAAGCAGGAGATTGAGGATAAATTGAATCCTGCGCTATCCATCGACCAAATTTATGATGAAAAATTTCAGTTAGGTGAGTTCACGACAATTACAGGTGAAATCCATAGTTTTTCATTCGATAAAACATCGAATTTGGAAAATATCTTTCAGGTAAATGTACTTGATAATGAGGGGAACATGTGGTGTACGTATTATGTGGTGAAAGATGGAAAGTTGCCCAATTTAAATAGTGGTGAAAAAGTGAAAATTCACGGCATGCCGCTGTATGCGGGTCCGATTCAAAAGTCGATAAATAATGGCGAACTGAATATTAATGAAGCGGCACATCTCGTAATTTCGGAAATTTTTGTCGAAGGTTCGATTCTCTAAAAGATGTAAAAAAGTAGTATTTCTGAGAAGGAGTACTACTTTTTTGTCTTTTTTGTGGCAGTGAAGAAAAAAGTGATTCTTTTTTAGTCTTACTTATTGACGAGATTTTTCTAGAATGGTATATTACATTTTGTCATTAACTTTCCGGAAAAAATATTTTAAAATAGTTGTTGACGAACAATAGAATTACTGTTATTCTATGAAAGTTGTTTTTGAAACACATACTCATTTCGAGCCATTAGCTCAGTTGGTAGAGCATCTGACTTTTAATCAGAGGGTCGAAGGTTCGAATCCTTCATGGCTCACTTTTAAGAACAAAAATTAGTTTTCTCGAGAAAATTTCTTATATATCTTTTTATAGCATTGCCTGGGTGGCGGAATTGGCAGACGCACAGGACTTAAAATCCTGCGATAGGTGACTATCGTGCCGGTTCGACCCCGGCCCTAGGCACCATTTTACAAATTAATAAAAATATGCGCCCGTAGCTCAATTGGATAGAGCGTCTGACTACGGATCAGAAGGTTATGGGTTCAAGTCCTTTCGGGCGCGCTTATTTTTTGACCACTGTTATTGCACGACCTTACATATTCATACTAACGCTAGCTGACGATTCGAAAAGACGTTGGCTAGCGTTTTTTTTGTTTCGTAAAACTACAGTGAATGACACATATCGACTTTTAAT
>JBOFGC010000057.1:0-5995 GCA_051648945.1 Bacilli bacterium | reverse complement strand
TTTATGTTTATCCGATGACAGCTAAAATGTCAGATTCTTTTAATACTAAGTATTCTTTACCTTCAAATTTCACTTCTGTTCCTGCGTATTTTGAGAAGATTACGCGATCATCAACTGCAACTTCAACAGCTACACGTGTGCCATTATCAAGTACACGGCCAGTTCCTACAGCAATGATTTTACCTTCTTGTGGTTTTTCTTTTGCTGTGTCTGGTAATACGATACCACTTACCGTTTTCTCTTCAGCCTGAACAATTTCAATTACTACGCGATCACCTAATGGTTTTAACATAAAAAGTACCTCCTCAGATTTTTATACTTTTTTTAGCACTCTGCATTAAAGAGTGCTAACACATTTTTTATAATAGCGATTTTTTCAACTGAATGCAAGTACTACGCATAGAAAAACGAGACTCATTTCTAGCGAATTGTACGAAATATTCAATAGGAAACGCTATTCCTTCTTTTCGATAGAACTTGTCCTTTATTCATTATAGCTACCTTTTCTACAATTATTCTTCAATTGTCAAAAATTCAAAACATAGAACTTAATCTGCATGCATGGTAAAATGAGAAGTAGTCATTGTAGTCTGTGGAGGAAAAAATGAAAACACGTTATAATTTAATATTACTCACATACATCGGCGCACAATTTTTACCGATTCCAATCGTCTTACTTATTCAAGCGATGCTTGGGAAATCTGCTGCACAAAACAGTTCTATCTATATACAAATCGGAACATTCGTCGTTGCGACCATCGTAACTGCGTTGTTACTGCGAAATGAAAATGAAATGCGCGATGTACCGAAAATGTCTGTTGGTGCTTCGGTTTTACTTCTTGCTGGTGGATGGATTGTTGCACTCTTTGGGCAAGGAATCGCAGCGATGATCGAACAAAAACTTTTTGGCATATCCGCTGGAAGTGAAAACACCGAACAACTCCTTGCAATCGCAGATATCACACCACTTTTTTATGTGCTCATCATCTTCTTAGCACCTTTTTTAGAAGAAGTTGTGTTTCGTAAAGTGATCTTTGGCTCAATCTACAAAGTTTCAAACTTTTGGATCGCAGCAAGCTGTTCATCTCTCGCTTTTTCAATTGTCCACTTTGATTTTAGTCACTTACTCATCTATTTTACGATGGGATTCATTTTCGCGGCGTTGTACACACTAAGCGGACGCTTATGGGTTGCAGTTGGTGCGCATATGCTTATGAACGGTTTCGTCGTTCTCGCACAACAAGTATTAATACACTTTTTACCACAACAATAGAGAGGTACAAATCACTATGAAAAAATTTCCATTCGGTATTGTTTTATTTTATGTTGCTATCGCTTCACTTTTCACATATTTTGCAATCGATGAAGTACAGGTAGCTGGCTGGAACTGGATTGCTTTCTTATATATCGCTGTTGCTGCCTACGATTATAAAGTTGCCATCGTCACAGTTCAACGCTATTTTGAACAGAAAAAACAAAGCACAACACCTTCTAAATAAGAAGGTGTTGTGCTTTTCTTTTACAATTCAATCGGTTCTGTACCGTAAGTTTTCATAAAATAAACGAGTGCTTGTAATTCAACACTCAAATCGATATGGTGAATACGCACGTCGTCAGGAACGTGTAATCTAGCAGGTGTGAAATTGAGAATCCCTTGAATACCACACGCAATTAAGCGGTCAGCAATGTCTTGTGCGACTTGCTGTGGTACCGTTAAAATAGCAACCTTCACTTCTTTTGGAAGCGTTTCCTCTAAATGGTCTAAGTGTTGCACAGAAATGCCACCCACTTCTGTACCAATCTTCTCTTCGTTTGTATCATAGGCAAATTCGATGGCAGTGTTGTTGTTTTTCATAAAATTGTATTGTAAAAATGCCGTTCCTAAATTACCAACACCGATAATCGCTACCTTTGTAAGTTCATCTTGATCTAACGTTTTACTAAAAAAATTCAATAGATAGTTTACGTTGTAGCCGTACCCTTTTTTCCCCAAAGCACCGAAATACGAAAAATCACGGCGTATTGTCGCACTATCTACTTTTACCGCTTCACTGAGCTCAGCAGAACTCACACGCGTTTTCCCTGATAGATGTAAGTTACGAATAAAACGATAGTATAGCGGCAACCGTTTTGCTGTTGCTTGTGGAATTTTTATTCCATCACCAGTCATGCTTCATCGCTCTCCCTTTCTGTATCCATTATAAAAATACACTTATCTTCTACTATACACTATCCCCTCGTACATTGTCTTTTTTCTAGCATTATTATTCCTTATTGTAGTTTCGTTTTATCTTCGTTACACTTAGAGTGAATGAGGTGAGGAAATGTACGTATTACAACTTAGTAATGTGAGCAAATATTTTGGTGCGACTTGCTTGTTTGAAAATATAAAAATGGATATCGGCATGCGTGACCGCGTCGCTCTTGTTGGGCGAAATGGCGCAGGGAAATCTACGCTATTAAAAATAATTATCGGCGAAACCAGTTACGATTCCGGCGATGTGTTTATAAGTAAAGAAACGACGGTAGGCTACTTAGCGCAATCGTCTGCCCTCCCCGAGCAATCAACGGTTTGGGAAGCGATGATAGAGACGTTTGCTCACGTAATCGCTATTGAAAAAGACTTACGAAACATCGAACAACAACTGGCAAATTGTCAACCGAATCAATACGATGCGCTTTTAAAACGCTATGAAACACTTTCGCAAACTTTTGAAGACCTAAACGGATACGCCATCGAATCCGAAGCGCGTAGCATCCTTCATGGCCTCGGTTTTCAACATATGCACAACCAAACAGTTCAAACATTAAGTGGTGGCCAACGCACGCGACTCGCGCTTGGTAAAATGCTTCTGAGAAAACCCGATTTACTTATTCTCGATGAGCCGACGAACCATTTAGATTTAACGACGTTACAATGGTTAGAAAACTATTTAAAAAACTATGACCACGCGCTACTCATCGTGTCGCATGACCGCTATTTTCTCGATGAAGTCGTGGATGTCGTCTATGAACTACAACATGGCCAAGGCAAGCGCTACGTAGGGAACTACTCAGACTACACGCTCACGCGCATGCTAGAACAAGAACAATATCGTAAGCTTTTTGAAAAACAACAAGAAGAAATCGCTCGCACAAAAGAATTCATCGATAAAAATATCGCGCGTGCAAGCACGACAAAACGTGCGCAATCACGTAGAAAACAGTTAGAGCGTATGGAACTTATGGACCGACCACTTTCTGACCAAGGATCTGCAAAAGTGACGTTTCTCATTGACCGTCCCTCTGGCAACGATGTACTACGGCTCGAACAACTCACCGTTGGCTATAAAGAAGCTCTCTGCGCACCCATTGATCAATTGTTCACACGTGGACAGCGCATCGCTCTAATCGGTGATAATGGAATCGGGAAGTCTACTCTATTAAAAACAATTGTGAATGAACACCCTGCAATCTCCGGTTCGTTTAAACTCGGTGCTCACGTGAGCCTAGGTTACTATTCACAGGAACATGATGCACTCAACCCTCAAAAAACAGTAATCAACGAACTGTGGGACGATTGGCCAATGATGGTTGAAAAAGATGTTCGTACCGTACTCGGCAACTTCCTATTCTCTGGTGAAGATGTTTTCAAAACCGTACGTGAACTGAGCGGTGGCGAACGTGCGCGACTCGTTCTTGCCAAATTGATGCTTCAAAAGAACAATTTCTTAGTACTCGATGAGCCGACGAACCATCTTGATTTGGATGCGAAAGAAGTGTTAGAAAGTAGCTTACAAAATTATGAAGGTACCCTTTTATTTGTGTCTCATGACCGCTACTTCATTAACAGCGTTGCCGACCATATCTTCCATATGGAAAAAGAAAAAGTGACCTTCTACCTTGGTGACTATGATTACTATGTCGAAAAAATTGAAGAAAATCGACAACGCGCCGCACTCGAGGAACAAGCAATTCAACAAAAAGAAACAAAACCTGCAGTAACGGATTATCAAAAAAGTAAAGAAATACAACGCCAAGAACGCCAAAAGCAACGCAAAATTGAAGAAATTGAAAAAACAATCGCTACAACAGAAACAGAAATACAGCAAACCCAAGAACTCATGTGTTTGCCCGAAAACATTCACGATTTCCAAAAAATCCAAGACTTACAAAGTACGCTTGAGACAAAAGAAACACATCTCGCCGAACTGTATGATGAGTGGGAAAAGTTGCAAAACTAATGCTTTTCTGTGTACAACCCTGTGGGTAATGTGGATAACATATGCACAGGGTGTGGATATGTTATCTTTTTATATGAAAAACCATCCTTTTTTTAAATACAAGGATGGTTTTTCATTGTGGATAACTTTTATAATTTTAAGCTCGGTGTTCCGTTTAAATACATATCAGCAACGTTTCCTTTACGATACGCTTCATATGCTGCAGCACCAATCATCGCCGCATTGTCCGTACAAAGTTCAAACGGCGGAATGGTCAAATCAATATTATTTTGTTCACACTGCGCAATAAGTGCGGTTCTCAATCCTTTGTTCGCTGCAACACCACCACATAAAATAATGTTGCTTACCTCATGTTCTTTCGCTGCCGCGATACTTTTATTTACCAATACTTCGACAACACTTTCTTGAAAACTTGCCGCTACATTCGCGTTGATAACCTCTTCACCTTTTTGCTTGGCGTTATGTACAGTATTAATTACAGCTGATTTCAATCCACTAAAACTAAAATCATAACTTCCAGCCTCTAAATAACTGCGTGGCAATTTGTACGTCGGCTCACCCTTTGCCGCTAGTCTATCGATATGTGGTCCGCCTGGATATGGTAAATTCAACGTCCTCGCCACTTTATCATACGCTTCGCCACACGCATCATCACGTGTCGCACCAATTTTTTCAAACGCATAATGTTCCCTCATCAACACCAATTCCGTATGTCCACCACTTACAACAAGTGCTAAACAAGGAAAAGTAAATGGCTTCACAATTGCATTCGCATAAATATGGCCTGCAATATGATGAACCGGAATGAGTGGTTTACTATGTGCAAAAGCAAGTGCTTTCGCCGCATTTACTCCGACTAACAGCGCACCAACTAAGCCAGGACCTTGTGTCACCGCAATCGCATCGATTGTTTCCATCGTCTCACCAGCTTCTGTGAGCGCTTGTTCTATAACGAGTGTAATTTGCTCCACATGTTGACGTGACGCAATTTCCGGTACGACGCCACCATATCGTTCATGTATTTTCATTTGTGAAGAAATAATATTCGTCAGCACGTTCGCTCCATTTTCAACGATGGCAACACTCGTTTCATCACAACTTGTTTCAATTGCTAATATTTTCATCTAATCACAACCTTACCCACATTACATGTGCGTCTTCATTATTATCTTTGTAATAGTTTTTTCGTATGTTTCCATATTGAAAACCATATTTTTTATATAAATTTTGTGCAATTGTATTTGACACACGCACCTCGAGCGATAAATCGTGGCACTCTCTTAATTTTGCACTTTGCAAAAGAATGTCTAACAATGTTTCACCAATTTTATGCCCACGGTAACTTTCTAAGACACCAATATTCGTAATTTGGCCTTGTTCAAACACACACCAAATCCCCGCATAGCCAACGATTTTTTCACCAACTACGGCAACAACATACAAGCTATACTTATTCTCTTCTAATTCGTGTAAAAATAAATCTTTTGTCCAAGGCGATGTGAATACCGCTTCTTCTAATTGGACAACTTCATCCAAATCATCCACTGTCATCGGACGATAGGTTATTTCGATTTGTTGTTTTCCTCGATCCACTTTGCTTCCGCCTCCGCTAAACGTAAATATTGCGGGACAATTGTATGCGCATCGCTTACTTCTTTACTCTGTGCACAATAAAAATAGTTCGCTGCTCGACTCATCGACATGTGATCTCTATTCGTAATTCCCCGCGTAGATAAAACTGCTTTTATTTTCTCTTCATGTACTCGTACATC
>JBOFGC010000056.1:0-3820 GCA_051648945.1 Bacilli bacterium | reverse complement strand
ATTGATGAATGAAGACCAATTGCTTTATTTAAAACGTAAAATTCGTAGTTCTGACTGGGAGCGTGTACATAGTTGGAAAGATGCTTTTTTTTCACGACACATGGTGGAACGAATCCAAAAAGTGGACGTTCGTAATTCCTCGCGCAACACGGTGTTACAATCGATTGTTGAACTAGAAAAAGACATCGCTGTGCTTCAGTGGCCTGAAAAAGAAAATTACGAAAAAATCGTAAAAGAATTTTATCAAAGTATCGGCTATTCACCGAATTTACGGTGGTGGACCGAAGAGAAAGTAAACCCTCAAAAATTTGATTGGGTGCGCGATAATTTTGTAAGTTATATCGAACCGTATAGTAAAATTAAATTAGCAGAAGAAAACATCTTGCCAGAGGATAAAGAAGAAGAAGCAGATAAGGCGAAATTTGTGAATTTCGTATTAGTGATTTTTGGATTGTTATTTGTGCTGATCGCGACACTTGTGTTGTATAAATGGCTACATGGCAAAAAGAAAGAATAGTAGAAGGAGACAAGCAAAGTGATGCGATGTCTCCTTCTTATTTTTTTCCTACTGAAGTCATGATATGCTACACTAAAGATGTTGAAAAGAGGTGGCAATCATCGATAAATTAAAAGCGAAACTGGCGTTATTACCAGACAAACCAGGCTGCTATTTGATGAAAAATGAAGAAGGTAATGTGATCTATGTTGGCAAAGCGAAGGTGTTAAAAAATCGCGTGCGCTCTTATTTTACGGGTTCTCACGATTTGAAGACGTCGTATCTTGTGCAAGAAATACGTGATTTTGAATATATCATCACGTCGTCAAACGTTGAGGCGTTACTTTTAGAAATGAACCTCATCAAAAAGCACGACCCGAAATACAATATTTTATTAAAAGATGATAAATCTTATCCCTACATAAAAATTACAAACGAGCGACACCCACGCCTGCTCATTTCTCGGCAAATAAAAAAAGATGGTGGGAAATATTTCGGTCCGTACGCAAACGTGTGGAGTGCAAATGAAACGAAGAAATTATTAGACCGCATCTATCCACTTCGTAAATGTGATAAGTTACCGAAAAAAGCATGTCTCTACTATCATATTGGGCAATGCGTGGCACCGTGTATTCTTGAGGTGGAAAAAGAAACGTACAAAACAATGACTGATCAAATTCGCCGTTTTTTAGATGGCAATTATGACGAAGTGAAAAATGATTTACAAGCGAAAATGTTGAAAGCAAGTGAAGACTTAGCTTTCGAACAAGCAAAAGAATTCCGTGATTTGCTCGCACATATTGAAAACACCATTCAAAAACAGAAAATGATGGCAACAGACCTCATAGACCGCGATGTGTTTGGTTATGCTGTCGACAAAGGCTGGATGTGTGTGCAAGTGTTTTTCGTTCGCCAAGGAAAGTTAATTGCCCGTGATGCGACGACGTTCCCTCTATACGACGACCCGGCTGAGGCACTGCAGAGTTTTGTGTTTCAATTTTATGATACACATCCGTGGCCAAAAGAAATTCATTTGCCGAAAGATATAGACGAAACAGCACTCACTGAATTTGTGCAAGGAAAGCTGGTCATTCCAAAAATCGGTCAAAAAAGAGAGATGGTTCAACTTGCCGAACAAAATGCCGCACACGCGCTTGAAACAAAATTCGCAATGATTGCGCGCAATGAAAAGCGAACAATCGGTGCGATTGAAGACCTTGGAGAGAAGTTAAGCATTCCAACACCACGTGTAATCGAGTCGTTCGACAACTCAAACATTTCAGGGACGAATGCGGTAAGTGGCATGGTCGTTTTCGTCGATGGAAAACCATCAAAGCGGGATTATCGAAAATTCAAAGTGCGTACAGTAACGGGTGCAGATGATTATGAAACGATGCGAGAAGTGATTCGCCGTCGCTATACCCGGTTGCTACGAGAAAATGGTTCGTTTCCTGATTTAATTATTATTGACGGAGGGAAAGGGCAAGTCGGCGTTGCGAAAGAAGTACTAGAAGATGAATTAGGACTCGACATCCCGATGATTGGCATGGTCAAAGATGACCGCCATCGTACGAGCCATGCACTATCTGCTGTTGATTTTTTACCGATTGAACTATCTCGGAACAGCGAAGCTTTTTACTTACTGCAAAGAATTCAAGATGAGACCCATCGCTATGCAATCAGTTTTCACCGCCAGTTACGAAGCAAGCAGTCGATTGTATCACAACTCGATGAAATTGCAGGTATTGGTCCGAAACGGAAAAAAGATTTACTCCGCCATTTTGGGTCTGTGAAGAAAATAAAAGAAGCGTCAAACGAAGAATTAAGAGCGGCAGGAATGCCTCAGAAATTGTGTGAGGAAATTGTTGCCTATTTTAGAAATCAAGAAACAGAATAAGAAAAGCCCAACGTGCATTGTGATGTGCGTTGGGCTTTCGTGCTTATTGAATAGGGTCTTTACTGTCCCATTCGACAATGAGAGTAATCGTTCGTTTTTTCTCTTCCGCTTTCCATGTTGCTTCTGCACGGAAATTTAAGATGCGTTGTAGTTGCTCTGCAAGGAAACCGGCTTCAATGGCATAGTTCATGTTTCTTTTTTCTTCAAAGCGTTGTTGAATGAGTAAACTTGAAAGTGAATAGATGCGTTGGCCCTTTTTTTCTTTTTCAAGAAGTAATTCGCCCCAGTTGGCGTGACTGAAAAAATCACGTATTTCAGCGTCTGAGCTCAGTGGATATTGCCGAGCGACATTTTTTCCACTTAAATACAAAATGGGTTGTTCGCCATTTACGAGAAATTGTTCAAAAATATGACTCCGCAACAATTCATAGCCAAAGTCAATGGAATGCGTTGGGATGTTTGTTGTTTTATTATTATTCATTATAAGCGCGTCCTTACATAGATTTTCTTCTGTTATAGAAATCGTTCCAGGTTATGGCGATTCTGCCTATATGCAGTATAGCATTAATTTTCCGATACTTGAAGTGTGTCATACGTGAGATATTAAACCTCTAGAGAGCGTCTCATCGTCTTTAAATCGATTAAATGTTGATAAAGTGCAATTCTTCGTGAGAGTATCCTTGACCATGATTAATTAAAAGGAGTAAAATGAAATTGTACGAAAATGTTCAATTTTCGATTAATTGTGCGTTTGAAAATGTAAGCAAAGGGGCTTACGAACAAGGGGGTATGTGTTTTATGAACAACAGAGAGTTTATGTTTCGTAAACTTCATTCGTTGCTAGGTGTAATTCCAGTTGGTCTTTTCTTAATTTTCCATTTAACTGTAAACTATTTAGCAACGTATGGTGCAGAAACATACGACGCAGCAGTTGAGGTTATCGGTAATTTACCATTTAAAATCGCTTTAGAATTATTTATGATTGCGCTTCCAATTTTGTATCATGCAGTGTATGGCATCTATATTGCATTCACAGCGGAATCTAGTAATCTCGTACGTTTCGGTAAATTTCGTAACTGGATGTTCTATTTACAACGTATTACAGGGGTTATCACACTTGTCTACATTACGTGGCACGTATGGACAACGACATTTAGTCATTATCTTCATGATGAAGAAGTTGGCTTTTCAATGATGGTCGATAATATGTCGAACCCGCTCTTCCTAAGTTTCTACATTGTGGGCGTTGTTTCAACTGCGTTTCACTTTGCAAATGGATTATGGTCATTTTTTGTAAGTTGGGGAATCACTGTAACGCCAAAGTCTCAAAAAATATCTACATACTTCACACTTGGATTGTTCTTCGTACTTGCGTATATCGGTGTTGCTGCCGCTCTTGCGTTTGTTGATCCAAGTATGGCAACAAT
>JBOFGC010000055.1:0-15659 GCA_051648945.1 Bacilli bacterium | reverse complement strand
GTGTCCGTTACGTCAGGCACCTTCGCTTTCCTGCGGGGCACGCCGCGAGCCTCCTCGTCGCGATAAAACTGCTCCTGTGGGGTCTCGCTTGGCGGCCTTTCCCGCGGGAGTCTTCGGCGCCTGACTTCACTACCACTTTCCAGAATAAAGAGCGCGCGGCCCGTTTTTCATCCATGGGTTGTGAAAAAGGCTCCGCTCGCGTTCATGTGTATGTTCTATGAAAACTAATGGTTACGCGGGAGTCTACGTCATCTGGCTCCGTAACACTTTGCTCTAAATTTGAGCCCGCGTTAAACCTTTTCATCATTGGGGTGTGAATATGGGACTGAACATGGGGGTGAGCAACAAAAAGTACATTTTTTAAAACTCAAGTATTACTAAAATCTTTTGTTAACAGGAACTGGGGTTGGACAAAAATTCCAGTTGAGAAGCATTTCTTAAAAATGATATAGTGCATACATCGCTTTAGAAAACTTTTTCGAGGTGGTGATTTTTTGACAAGAGCTGTTTCATTACGTAAGCGTGCCCTTTCAATTGCTGAAATTCACCATCACGCACAACTACATATGCGTGCTCATTTTAAATTTCTCTCGCCTGAACGTCAGAGTGTGGTGAAATATATTTTTGGTCGCATGAAAAAATATAACGGAGCTTTTTTTGAATCACATCGTACGATTGCTGAAACTGTAGGTGTTAGTGTGTCTACTGTTCGACGTGCCATTGAGATTGCAAAGAAGCTCCGTATTTTTGTTGTCGAAAAATGTTTTGAGTCGACGATTAACGATAAAAACCGTCAAAGTAGCAATAATATTATTATGCTTCCGTTTGAAGAAACGCAGAAAGTAGTTGAAAAACAACGAACTGAAACTGTCGCAGCACCTGTAGAGAAGAAAGTAGAAAAACCTGTCGCACCAAAGTTAGGTGATGATAAACTTTATAAGCTTTTTCTTACTTTTTCCCAAAAAGGTGTTACAAAAGATATGTTTACACGTGTCGTTGAAGAGGCAAAAACGCGTAACATTAAAACGAATTTTGTGGCCTATGTTACAGGCTGTTTGAACAACATTTCACAGCGTTTGACACCGCAAAGTTATGATGAACATTTGCAACTGCTCATGAATAAAGTATGCCCACAGTTCGCCAGTAACTAAAAATGAGTACCTTTACGATTTTCGTTTCTTTATTTTTTGCGTTTGCCTAAATGTTGAAGCACTTCATTGAGCGATACATCTTCGCTTTTTAACAACAACATAAGGTGGAAAAGCAAATCGCTCGCTTCCCATGTAATTTCTTGTTTATCTTTATTTTTAGCAGCAATAATCACTTCCGCTGCTTCTTCACCGATTTTTTTACCGATACGGTCAACACCGCGCTGTAGCATGTCACTTGTATAAGAACCTTCTACTGGTGTTTGTTTTCGCTCTGTTAGCAGTTGTTCGATTTCTAGTAAAAAGGATAGGCTTGTTGGTGCGTTTTCTGTACGCATTAGCTCGTTTGTAAAACAACTCGTCGTTCCATTATGACAAGCCGGGCCGTTCGGTAGTACTTTCACAACGAGGGCGTCTGAGTCGCAATCTGTTGTAATGCTTATTACTTTTTGCGTATGACCGCTTGTTGCACCTTTGTGCCACAATTCTTGGCGTGAGCGGCTATAAAACCAAGTTTCGCCTGTTTCTTGCGTACGTTGTAACGACTCTGCATTCATGTATGCGAGGGTGAGCACCTCGTTTGACCAAGCATCAACAACGATTGCGGGGATGAGTCCGGCTTTATCAAAAACTACGTTCATCGTACACACACACCTTTCTCTCGTAAATCAGATTTTATTGCCGAAATAGTTGTTTCTTTGTAGTGAAAAATGGAGGCAGCGAGTCCTGCATCTGCATGGCCCGTCGTAAATACGTCGTAAAAATGGTCACTATTTCCTGCACCGCCTGAAGCAATGACAGGAATACCAACTGCTTCACTGACGATACGCGTTAAGTCCACACTAAAACCGCTTTTTTCGCCGTCGGTATTCATACTTGTAAGTAAGATTTCACCTGCGCCTAATTGTTCTACATGTTTTGCCCAGGCAACGACTTCCCAATCTGTTCGATTGCGTCCGCCATGTGTATAAATGCGCCATTCACCAAATTCTTGTTCGAAACGAGCATCCATCGCAACGACGATACATTGTGAACCGAATACTTTACTACCGTCTTGGATAAGTGATGGTTCCAAAACAGCGCTCGTATTAATGCTTACTTTATCGGCGCCTCGTCGTAAAAGGTCGCGCATATCTTCGACCGTGCGAATTCCACCTCCGACTGTAAAGGGGATGTTTAGCGCGACTGCAACAGCCTCAACAACTTTTTTCATCGTTTCGCGTCCTTCATGCGAAGCGCTAATATCGAGAAAGACGAGTTCATCTGCGCCTTGTTCGTTGTAGTAGGTTGCTAGTTCGACTGGGTCGCCTGCATCTTTCAAATCGAGAAATTGTGTGCCTTTGACAACACGTCCTTCTTTTACATCCAAGCAAGGGATGATACGCTTTGTTAACATTTATTTCACCGCCTCAATTGCTTGTTTCAATGTAAATTGGTTGCTGTATAACGCTTTACCAACGATTACACCTGTTATATTTTCAGCATATTTTTGTTTACAGCTTTCAATATCCGTTAGTGTAGCAACACCACCGGAAACAATAACATTCGCAGAAGCTTGTGTCGCAATGTCTACGCACAATTCGATGTTTGGTCCTGTTAGTGTGCCGTCTGTTGCAATGTCCGTGCAAATAAAATGTTGCACGCCACGCTTTGCGAGTTGCTCTGCCACATCAGCAGCTGTTTGTTCCGACGTACTGAGCCATCCGTGTGTGCTCACAAAACCTTTTTTCGAATCAAGACCAACAACAATGCGTTCTGCGCCCCATTGTTGGACCATTTCTACGACAAAATCGGGGTCGGTAATTGCAACTGAACCGAGAATGACACGCGCTACACCTTTTTCTAAATAATACGCAACATCCGCTTCGTTTCGGATGCCACCGCCTACTTGAACTTGCAACGACGTTTGCTCAATAATTTCGCAAATAATGTCTGCATGAATACGTGCACCTTCTTTCGCACCATTCAAATCGACAATATGTAGCCATTCTGCACCTTCTGCTTTGAATTGTTGTGCTTGTTGCAGAGGAGATGCATTGTATACAGTCGATTGTTCGTAGTCGCCTTGATAGAGACGAACACACTGGCGGTCAAGCAAATCGATTGCTGGATAAACGGTAAACGTACTCATAGTTTCACTCCTTGTATTAAATTGTTAGCTGTTAACCACGTGGTTAGTAGCTGCATGCCGAGCGTGCCGCTTTTCTCTGGGTGAAATTGCATACCCGTAATATTTTCTTTACGTATGACAGCTGGTACTGTTATGCCATAGTCTGCATGCGCAATAATGTACTGTGGTTCTACTTTTGCCACATAGGAATGGACAAAATATACATGTTGTTGAGCAAACGTCGTTTTATTGTCTGTAAAATGTAATTTATTCCAGCCCATATGAGGTATCTTCAACATTTTTGGCATTTGTTCAAACGAACGAAAATGTTGCACGTTGCCTGGGATATAACCGAGCCCGGTAGAGTATTCTTCTTCCGTACTACTTTCTAAAAGCAATTGCATACCAAGACAAATACCGAGAACTGGCACATCACGTAAAACGGCAGTATCAATGGCTTCTTTTAAACCAGAACTACGTAAATGTTTCATACCTTCCGCAAATGATCCGACACCAGGAAGCAAAAGTGCTTCACTGTTTCCCACGATGTCGATATCACTTGAAACAGTATAGGGTACATTTAAGCGGCTTAATGTGTTGCACACACTAAACAAATTGCCCATGCCATAATCAACGACGGTAATCATTTAGAGCAACCCCTTTGTTGAAGGCACTTCAGATGAACGCCCGTCGATCGATGTTGCTTCGTCTAATGCTCGTGCAAACGCTTTGAACACTGCTTCAATAATGTGATGTGTGTTATGTCCATAGTGAACAATTACATGTAAATTGATGCGCGCCTCAATGGCCACTTTCCATAAAAATTCACTTACCGTTTCTGTTTCAAAAGTACCGAGCACTTTATGAGGAATTTCTCCTTTTAATACGAACGCCGGACGGTTCGATATATCAATGACTACTTGCGCAAGCGCGTCGTCCATTGGAACAAACGCATTGCCATAACGAGTAATACCCGCTTTTGTGCCGAGTGCTTCTTTAATTGCAAGACCGAGACAAATCCCGATATCTTCTGTTGTATGATGGGAATCGATATGTGTATCTCCGTTTGCTTTTACAGATAAGTCCATGAAGCCGTGACGTGCAAATAAATGCAGCATATGGTCTAAAAATGGGACACCCGTGTCTAACTCTGCTTGGCCTTTTCCATCTAATTCTAATGTTAATGCAATTTCTGTTTCTCCTGTTTTTCGTTCAATTGTACTATTTCTCATGATGTTACCCCCTTTTTCTACTTTCAACTGCGCGTGCATGGGCCTCTAAGCCTTCAAGTCGTGCAAACGCTGCGATTTTATCTACATTTTCAGCCCACGCTGTTTGTGAGTAATAAATGACACTTGAGCGTTTTACAAAACTACTCACTTCGAGTGCGCCGAAAAAGCGCGCCGTTCCACTCGTTGGCAGCACATGATTCGGTCCTGCCCAATAATCGCCAACAGGTTCCGAGCTGTAGCGACCGAGAAAAATTGCACCAGCATGGCGTATTTTTCCGAGTAGCGAAATAGGTTCTTGTACGATTACTTCTAAATGTTCAGGAGCGAGCGCGTTTACCGCTTCGACACCTTGTTCGATATTTTCAACGACATACACCGCGCCATAGTCGTTCCACGCTGCTCGTGCAATACTTTCTCGTGGCAACTGCGAGAGTTGAAATTCCACTTCACTTGCAATTTCTTGCGCTAAATCGGCATCAGTCACAACGGCAATAGCTACTGCAAGTGGGTCGTGTTCTGCTTGTGATAACAAGTCTGCCGCCACTTCATGCGCTTTTGCGCTTTCATCTGCCAACACGACGAGTTCGCTTGGTCCAGCAATCATGTCAATATCAACGACGCCATACAGCTCTCGTTTTGCTAGCGCCACGTAAATATTTCCTGGACCGACGATTTTATCTACAGAACGAATTGTTTCTGTTCCGTAAGCGACTGCACTCATCGCTTGTGCTCCGCCCATTTTGTAAATTTCTGTAATGCCTAGCAATTTTGCACATGCTAGCACATAAGGACTTAAACTACCATCCATCTTATTCGGCGGACTGACTAAAACGATCTCTTTTACGCCTGCACACTGCGCAGGAATAACTGTCATTAAAACGCTAGAAGGATAACTCGCCGTGCCACCTGGGGCATAGACTGCAACGCGGTCAAGCGGAACAACTTGTTGACCGAGAAGTGTACCATCTGTAGACGTCGTAAACCACGACTGCTGCACTTGTCGTTCATGATAAGCACGGATATTACAAATAGCTTCTTGAAAAAGAGCGATTGCTTCAGGCGAAACTTTTTCGTAGGCCGCTTGAATTTCTTCTTCGCTCACACGTAGTCCATCTAACGCTACGCCGTCAAAACGTGCCGTATATTCTTTGATGACTTCATCTCCACCAATACGAACTGCATCAATAATGGCAACAACTTGCTTTTGTTTTTCTTCCGTATCTTTTAAAACATCGCGTGGTGGCAATTGGCTTGGGATAAATTTTTCTACTGTTTTCATCATGATGGTACTCCTTTGCTCAAAGATGTTTGTAACAACGTAACAAGTTCTTCAATCCGTTTTTGTTTCATTCGGTAGCTTGCTCGGTTCGCAATTAGACGTGAACTAACATCCGCAATCCATTCTGTTTCTACGAGCCCGTTATCCAGGAGTGTTTTACCCGTGCTAACAATATCCACAATATAATCACTTAAACCGAGAATTGGCGCGAGTTCAATACTACCGTTTAGTGGAATGATTTCCACTTGTTTGCCGAGTGTGCGGTAGTACTCAGTCGCTGTTTTGGGATATTTCGTTGCAATTTTCGGCATACTTCCGGTCGGCACATGCCCGCTCACACCTGCAACACTCATTCGGCATTGGCTAATTTTCAAGTCTAGTAGTTCATACACTGCATACGGCGTTTCGCTTAGTACATCACTTCCACATACACCAATATCAGCTACACCGTGCCAAACGTATGTCGGTACGTCCATCGGTTTTGCTAGAATGAGTGATACGTCGAGCTCTGGAATATAGGCGTGTAGTTTACGTGTATCTTTAAACACATCGTATACAGGAAATCCGCTGTCATGAAAAAGTTCTACAGCCTCTTCAAAAATTCGTCCTTTTGGAAGTGCAATATGAAGTGTTTCATTACTTGTTTTCATCCCAATACCTCCTGTTCTAATGTGATTCGACGGTCGTAGCGATGCGCACCGCTCTCCGTCCAACTACTCACCGGCATAAGTGTCACCGCAATATTTTGTTGACGCAATGGCTCTGCAGTTTCTAGTGCGCTCTTTAATTGATGCGCTGCATAAGTAATGACAACATGTTCCGATTTTTCTTCAGTTTCACGCGCGCAACTTAGTAAATTATCTGTATAAATGGCAAATCCAACTGCACTTCGTTGTACGCCAAAATGCGCATACAATTCGTCATAACTACCTCCACTGGCAACAATTTGGCCAACCGAATGAACAGCAGCTTCAAAAATAATACCTGTATAATAGTTCATATCTTTCACTAAACGAAAATCAAATTGCACAGTCGCTTCTAAATTGTAATGCACTAATTGTTCACAAAGTTCTGTTAGTTCTGTTTGTAAATGGGGGAATTTTACTTTCTCTGCCAAGGCAAACGCATCGGATAACACGTTTTCTGTGCCATGTAAATTCAGAAGTTCTAATAACATCTGCTGCGCTTCACTGTCATCAAGTGTGCCAACAAGTGTGCGATAATGCACAAAGTTATAGTTACTAAGCGCTGTTTTTAAACTTTTCAACAATTCCTCATTATCTACACATTGTGATAAAACGGTACGTACAAACGTTTCATGTCCGATTGTAATCACTTTATGTTGATTTGTTACGGAACGCAAACAAACATCGAGTAAACTTATACTTTCAGCAACACCAGATGCACCTTTTGCACCAATAATTTCAACACCTACTTGACCACATTCACCGACCGTCGTCTCATCGCTCGTTTGTGAACGATAAATGGTTGTACAGTATGCGAGTCGTAGCGGCAATGGCTCTTTTGCGAGTTGCGAACTGACAAGTCGCGCCATAGGTACCGTCAAATCAGGACGAAGTACGAGTGTGCGTCCTGTATGATCTAACAATTTGAACAGCTCACGTTCTGGTAAATCTGTAAGTTTGCCAATTGTTTCGTAATATTCTAATGTTGGTGTTTGTACGAATTGATAGCCCCAAGTTGTTATGACACTTTCTAACTTTTGTTCGATTTGCTTTTTTAGTGCATAATCTTCTGTTAATAAGTCGCGCATGCCAATTGGCTTTTCAAAAGATAATATTCTTCCCACAACAATTCCTCCGCTCATTTGCTTTAGTATGGTAGAGAATTAAAGCGTTTCTTTGAGTGTACACAACGAAAGTGCGAATCGTCAACACTTTTCAAAATTTCTGATTTTTTATAGTAAAAAAAGAGCAGGAGACCTACTCTTTCTTCATATTTCGTACAACTTGCATCGGATTACCAGCAACGAGCGTATATGGTTCAACATCTCTATGAACGACAGCCCCTGCTGCAACAATCGCACCTTCCCCAATAACAACACCTGGTAAAACGGTACAATTGGCGCCAAGTAAAACGTTATCCTCTATGATTACGTCGCCTACGCGATATTCATCAATCAAATACTCATGCGCTAAAATGGTTGCGTTATAGCCAATAATACAATTCTCTCCAACGGTTATTCGTTCAGGAAACATTGTGTCTGGCATACTCATAAGTGCAAAACTACTATACTTCCCAATTTTCATACCCGTACCGAGCCGAAGCATCCACAATTTCCAGCGCATGAATGGCGTAATACGCGCGAGAGAAATGACAATAAAATTGCGTGCTACTTTAAAAAACGAAACAGTATCATACACAGACCATAAACTATTTTTCTCCGATGTTGATGGAAAGCGTTCTAAATTTCTTGCCATTTCCACCTCACCTCCACTCTTTATTTTACTCCGATTTGCGGATTCATTGTGTTATAGAGTGGTTCATTCTTCATTTTCGTACGGCGATACGCAATGATCATAATACTAACAACAATTGTAGCAATGGAAATCACTTGCGCCATGCGCAAAGTGTCAGTCAACATTAAGCTATCCGTACGTAAGCCTTCAATGAAGAAGCGTCCGATTGAATAATAAATGGCATAACTTAAAAATAACTCTCCACGTCGAATTGGTGCTTTTCGCAACAGAATAAGTAACACCACACCAATAATATTCCAGACTGATTCATACAAAAATGTCGGATGGTGGTATTCCCCGTTTATGTACATGTTATTGATGATCCAATCCGGTAAATAAAAACTCTCCAGCAGTTCTCGTGTAACTTCACTTCCAAATGCTTCTTGGTTCATGAAGTTTCCCCAACGACCAATTGCTTGTCCGAGTAACAGTGACGGCGCTGCAATATCGGCAATTGTCCAAAAACTAATATGTCTTCGTCTCGCAAAAACATACGCAACAAGTGCAGAACCAATAAGTGCTCCGTGTATTGCAATTCCACCTTCACGTATCGAAAACACTTTGTCTAAATGTTGTCCGTAGTAATCCCACTCAAATAAAACGTAGTACGCGCGTGCACATACTAACGCAATTGGAATGGCCCAAATTACGAGGTCAATCATCAAATCTTTGTCATAGCCTAATCGCTGCGCCTCTTTTGTCGCAATAAACAAACCGAGTGCTGCCCCAGCAGCGATAATTGCACCATACCAGTACACCGGGATTGGTCCAAGCCAAATCATGACGCGATCTAATGGCTCAATCGTCATCAATGCCAACGTCTCCATTATATTCCTCCTAGTCTAACTCTTTTGTATCAATTACTTCATGCAATCTGTCTGCAAACTGTTGTGCTGCATCCATACCCATTCTCTTCAATCTAAAATTCATCGCAGCCACTTCAATGATGACTGCTAAGTTACGTCCAGGTCGAACAGGCACAACTAATTTTGTAATTTGTGTATCTAAAATTTTCAATTTATCTTCATCTAATCCTAAACGGTCATACACTTTTCCTTGTTCCCACGTTTCTAAATGAATGTTCAATGAAACACGTTTTAGGTTACGCACACTGCCTGCACCAAACAATGTCATCACATTGATGATTCCAAGTCCACGTATCTCAAGTAAATGTTCAATTAATTCTGGTGAACTTCCAACAAGTGTAAATTCATCTTCTTGACGAATCTCTACACTATCATCAGCAACTAAGCGATGCCCACGTTTAATAAGTTCGAGCGCTGTTTCACTTTTACCAACACCGCTACTACCTGTAATAAGTACACCGATGCCATAAATATCAACGAGTACGCCATGGACTGCTGTAAAAGGCGCAAGTTTGCTTTCTAAGAAGTTCGTAATACGTGAAATGGCACGTGTTGTCGTCATACCCGTCTGCAACAACGGTACACCATGTTCTTCACAAGCTGCTAATAATTCTTGTGGCACTTCTAAATCTCTTGTTACGATAATTGCTGGTGTTACAGGCGTACAAAGAATCTCAACACGCTCTTTGCGCTGCTCTTCTGTTAACGTTTCAAAGAATGTAAGCTCTGTTTTCCCTAAAAGTTGGACGCGTTCGTTCGGATAATATGTATAGAAACCGGCAATCTGAATGCCTGGACGATACAAATCACTTGTCGCGATTCCACGCTCTATTCCTTTTTCTCCTGCGATTACATCTAATTTAAAATTTGAAATTAAATCTTTTGTGCGAATTTTAGGCATACCAATCAATTCCTCCTGAGAAACAAATCTGTTCATTTTCTTAATTATCTCCTTTACTATACCACTTTATTGAAAAAAACGAAAAGTGCGTTTCCTTTGTTTTCATTTTTAGTACAATAGGATGAAAGGAAGTGATTTATTATGCCTTGTTTCATTTATATTGCTCACTGTTCAGACGACACGTATTACACAGGATGGACGACAAATTTGGAAAGGCGTCTCCTAGCACACAACAAAGGTTCTGGTGCAAAATACACGCGTATTCGCTTGCCTATTTCTTTCGTATACACCGAGGAATGCCCAGACCGTTCGTCTGCAATGAAGCGTGAATACGCGATAAAAAAATTAACTCGGTTGCAAAAAATACAACTTATTGAATCTACTAAGGAGGACATACATAATGAATGAATTCGCAAAAAAATACTGGGAATCTTATTGGTTAGAAAAAAATCAACCTGCTCCAACACTTGTGTCTGCTTGGCAATTTGGAGCAAATCCAAATCATCTTGCACAACTAGTAATTGATGGAACGAAAACAGCAACATGTTCGGCACATATCGCTTATGAAATTGAAAATGTACCCGTTCCGGTTGTCGGAGAGTATAGTATTATTCTTGATTCAGAGGACAAACCACTTGCTATGATTGTTATAACGTCTGTAGAAATTGTCCCTTTTAATGAAGTATCTGAAGCTTTTGCTATCGCTGAAGGCGAAGGCGATCTTACTTATGATTACTGGTGGAATGTACATGTTAAATTTTTCACAGATCATTGTGCCGAACTCGGCATTCCATTTTCCGAGAATATGAATGTTGTTTGTGAGCGGTTTGAGTTGATTGATGTGGTCACGGCAGGATAGCTGAAATTGTGGGAGGGGTTTTCCACGTTATACATAATCCCTCCCTACAAAAAACACGCCAAAAATTTCAGCGTGTTTTCCTATTGTTAATTAGCAAATGTTCGTTCTTTATCACGCGTGAGTACCGGTTTTAAATAATAACCAGTATAAGATTCATTCACTTCGCAAATTTCTTCTGGCGTACCTGTCGCAATAATTGTGCCACCGCCTGTGCCACCTTCAGGACCTAAATCAATAATATGATCTACGGTTTTAATCACGTCTAAATTATGTTCAATGACAAGAACAGTTTCACCTTGCTCAACAAGTCGTTGCAGTACTTGGAGCAATCTCGCGATGTCATGAACATGTAGGCCTGTAGTTGGTTCATCTAAAATATAGATGGTTCGACCTGTTGAACGGCGGTGTAGCTCACTTGCAAGTTTCACACGTTGTGCTTCTCCACCAGAGAGTGTCGTTGCTGGTTGTCCAATTTGAATATAGCCAAGGCCGACGTCATCTAACGTTTGCATTTTACGAGCAATTTTAGGAATGTTCTCAAAGAACTTCACAGCATCTTCGACCGTCATACCGAGCACTTCCGAGATTGATTTACCTTTATATTTCACTTCCAATGTTTCGCGATTGTAGCGTTTCCCGTGGCAAATTTCACATGGTACGTAAACGTCTGGCAAAAAGTGCATTTCAATTTTGATTATGCCATCTCCTCGACAAGCTTCACAGCGGCCGCCTTTCACGTTGAAACTAAATCGACCTTTCTTATATCCACGTACTTTTGCTTCATTTGTTGATGCAAATACATCACGAATATCATCAAAAACACCCGTATACGTTGCGGCATTTGAACGAGGCGTTCGTCCGATTGGAGACTGGTCAATCTCAACGACTTTATCTAAATATTCTAGTCCTTGAATTGCTTTGAATTTTCCAGGTCTTTCTTTTGTACGATACAATCGCGCAGCAATTGCTTTGTATAAGATCTCGTTGATGAGCGTACTTTTTCCCGAACCTGAAACTCCGGTTACGGCAACAAACGTCCCAAGTGGAATGTCTACATTCACATTTCTTAAATTGTTTTCTTCTGCACCTTCAATGGTGATCATTCTGCCATCACCAACGCGACGCTCTGCCGGAACTGGTATAAACTTATCGCCTGCGAGATATGCACCTGTCAATGAATTTGCGTCTTTCATTACTTCCTCGGGTGTACCCGCACTAACCACTTGTCCACCATGAATTCCTGCCCCAGGTCCAATATCAATCAAATAATCTGCAGCAAGCATTGTGTCTTCATCATGTTCAACAACGATAAGTGTATTTCCTAAGTCACGCATATTTTTCAGCGTAGAAATTAACCGGTCATTGTCGCGTTGATGGAGGCCGATTGATGGTTCATCAAGTATGTATAAAACTCCCGTCAATCGTGAACCGATTTGCGTCGCTAACCGAATACGCTGTGCCTCGCCGCCAGATAGCGTACCTGCAGCGCGTGAAAGTGTTAAATAGTTTAATCCAACATTGTTTAAAAAATTGAGACGTTCTAAAATTTCTTTTAAAATCATGGCTGCAATCGCTTGTTGTTTCGGTGTTAAATCGATTTCTTCAAAAAACGCCATTGCATTTGTTATGCTCATTTCTGTTAAATGACCAACGTGTTTGCCGGAAATATGTACACAAAGACTTTCTTCTTTTAGACGATATCCCTCGCAAGTCGGACATTTTTGTGTACGCATATACTGCTCCATTTGTTCACGCACATAATCACTCGATGTTTCACGATAGCGTCGTTCAATGTTTGTCAGTACACCTTCAAATGGTTTCGTTTGCTCTCTTCGTTGTCCAAATTCGTTTTCGTATAAAAAAGTAACCGCTTCTTCACCAGAGCCGTACATTAATATTTTCCAATGGTCTTTGCTAATTTCGTCGACAGCAACATCCATAGGTATATCAAAATGCTTACACACAGCTTTTAAGAGTGTAGGATAATAGGTTGAACTTGTTGGCTCCCATGCTGCAATGGCGCCACCTAGTAACGTTAATTTCCGGTCAGGGACGACAAGGTTTTCATCCACTTCAAGTGTTGAACCTAAACCATCACAACCTCCACAAGCTCCAAACGGGCTATTAAATGAAAACATTCGCGGTTCTAGTTCTGGAATTGAAAATCCACATTGAGGACATGCATGGTGTTCACTAAACAACAATTCCTCAACATCCATAACATCAATGACAACACGTCCGTGCGCAATTTTTAGCGCCGCTTCAATTGAATCAGCTAAACGTGAGCGTATATCTTCTTTGATTACGAGTCGGTCTACAATGACTTCAATACTATGTTTTCTATTTTTCTCAAGTTCAATATTTTCATCGAGGTCCCGCATTTCACCGTCAACGCGAACGCGGACATATCCTTGTTTTTTCATTTCTTCAAAAACCTTTACATGCGTACCTTTACGTCCACTCACCACAGGCGCTAACACTTGAATGCGCGTTCGTTCTGGATGTTGAAGTACACGGTCTACCATTTCTTCAATTGCTTGCGACTGGATGGGAATGTTGTGCATCGGACACATCGGCGTACCAATTCGCGCAAATAATAGTCGGAAATAGTCATAGATTTCTGTTACTGTCCCGACCGTTGAACGTGGATTTCGACTCGTTGTTTTTTGATCGATGCTAATAGCGGGACTTAGCCCCTCAATTGAATCAACATCCGGCTTGTCCATTTGGCCCAAAAACTGTCTTGCATACGCACTGAGCGATTCTACATAACGTCGCTGTCCCTCAGCATAAATCGTATCAAATGCTAAACTCGATTTTCCAGAACCACTTAACCCTGTCAAGACGACGAGTTGATTGCGTGGTATATCAATATCCACATTTTTCAAATTGTGCACACGTGCACCTTTTACACGTATTTCTTTTTGTTCTCTCACCAATTAGCCCTCCGCTCGCAATTCAAATAGTAAATCTCTTAATTCGGTTGCACGTTCAAAATCAAGCGCACGTGCTGCTTCTTTCATTTCTTTTTCTAGTTTACGCAGCAAAGCTTCGCGCTCTTTTTTCGTCAATTTCTTTTTTTGTTTATCGCGTGGCTTCTCTTCATACGTCTCCATCGTCGCTCGGATATTATCACGAATTGCTTTTTGAATCGTCATAGGCGTAATGTTATGTTCTACATTATAAGCCTCTTGAATTGCACGACGCCTAGCTGTTTCACTTATAGCAACTTCCATTGAGTTCGTCATTTTATCTGCATATAAAATAACATGACCGTTCGCATTACGCGCAGCACGACCAATTGTCTGAATGAGCGAGCGCTCTGAGCGAAGAAAGCCTTCTTTATCAGCATCTAAAATAGCAACGAGCGACACTTCAGGAATGTCAATTCCTTCACGTAACAAGTTAATCCCGATTAATACATCGTACTTTCCAAGTCTCAGATTTCGTATAATTTCAATACGTTCTAATGTCTTTATATCAGAGTGTAAATATTCGACTTTAATACCGGCTTCTTTTAAGTACGTCGTCAAATCTTCACTCATTTTTTTCGTTAAGGTCGTTACAAGTACTCGTTCATTTTTTGCTGTTCGTTCATTGATTTCATGAATCAAATCATCAATTTGCCCATGAATTGGACGAATATCAATTGTTGGGTCAAGTAACCCTGTCGGACGAATAATCTGTTGTACAGTGCCTTCAGAATGTTCATTTTCATAAGGTCCAGGTGTAGCTGATACGTAAACAATTTGGTTTGCTTTTTTTTCAAACTCGTCAAACATTAACGGTCGATTGTCGAGCGCACTTGGCAAACGAAAACCGTGGTCAACCAGTACTTGTTTCCTCGCTCTATCCCCATTGTACATCCCACGAATTTGTGGCAGTGTTACGTGTGATTCATCGATAACTATTAAAAAATCTTCGGGAAAAAAGTCGAGTAATGTATAGGGGGTTACCCCTGCTGGTCGTAGTGTTAATTGCCTCGAATAATTTTCAATGCCTGAGCAAAAACCCATTTCATTCATCATCTCAAGGTCGTAGCGTGTGCGTTGTTCTAAACGTTGTGCTTCTAGTAATTTGTTTTCTTCTTTAAATACAGCTAACTGTTGTTGTAATTCTTCTTCTATATTTACAATTGCTTTTTGCATTACTTCATCACGCGTTACGAAATGGGATGCTGGGAATATTGCAACATGTTCCCTTGCTGCAACAATTTCGCCAGTAAGCGCATTTACTTCTCGAATCCGGTCAATTTCATCGCCAAAAAACTCAATACGAAGACATTGTTCATCGCGCGACGCAGGAAAAATTTCTACTACATCGCCACGCACACGAAATGTACCGCGCTGAAAATCGATATCGTTTCGGTTGTATTGTATATCTACTAAATCGTGTAATAATTTTTCGCGACTTTTTTCCATGCCAACACGTAAACTAAGCACCATCTCTCGGTATTCTTCGGGATTTCCGAGACCGTATATGCAACTTACACTCGCAACGATAATAACATCTTTCCGTTCAAAGAGAGAACTTGTTGCTGAGTGGCGTAATTTATCTATTTCATCATTGATGCTTGAATCTTTCTCTATGAATGTGTCTGTTGAAGGAACGTATGCCTCGGGTTGGTAGTAATCATAGTAGGAAACAAAATACTCTACTGCATTGTTTGGGAAAAATTCCTTAAATTCACTATACAACTGTCCGGCCAATGTTTTGTTGTGTGCGATTACGAGTGTCGGTTTGCCTGTTTGCGCAATTACGTTTGACATTGTAAACGTCTTTCC
>JBOFGC010000054.1:0-2399 GCA_051648945.1 Bacilli bacterium | reverse complement strand
TGCAATCATTAATCCTAGAGGTTGTAAACTTCGTAAATGTTTTTCACGACCGCCACTGATTCGAATTTCTTTGCTCGGATTCACAAAACGCATCATTGCTAAAATGCGAAGGCAATCATACGGGGTTAGTTCGTCCATTCCTTGCATTTTCGTACCATCAATTGCAACTAAAAAATTACAAGGAATGGAATCGATATCGAGTTTTTTAACATCAAAGGCAATTTCTACACGCTCTTCAATACTTTCCCCCATTCCGAAAATTGCACCAGAACATGGACTCATGCCGGATTGTTTCACATTCTCAATCGTTTCAATTCGCTCGTCATGTGTATGTGTACTACAAATATTTGGATAGTGTGCCTGTGTCGTATTTACGTTATGATTATAGCGTGCGACGCCCGCGTTTTGTAAACATGTTGCATCCTCACTCGATAGTTTTCCTAAACACGCACATATTTTCAAATTCGTGTTTTCTCGAAGTTTCACAACTGCTTCTGTTACAGTACTTAGTTCTTTCGCTGACGGCCCTGTACCACTCGCTACAATACAAAGTGTACACGCATGACGGCGTGCGGCTTCTTCCGCTGCTTCAACGATTTGTTCTGTACTCATAAACTTATATTTAGGAATTTGCGCACTTGATTCTACGCCTTGTGAACAGTAAAAACAATCTTCTGGACAAAGTCCCGACTTTACATTTAGTAACATATTCAATTTGATTCGTTTTCCATGAAAATGGTGACGAATGGTTGCAGCTGCTTGAACTACTTGCAGTAGTTCATCGTCACTACTATTTAAAACAGCAAGTACTTCCTCATTTGTTGCTTCATAACCCGCACATACTGATTCCGCTAGTTCTTGAAATTTCATACATAACTCCTTTATGTTCATATTATTTCTTTAAATGTACGAATTTTCAGAATAATTGTCAACCAGATTTTTTTTTAGTTTACATACTTAAAAGCAACAGCACTAAGACTGTTGCTTTCTATGTTTTTAACGCGCGTTTTCTAATTCAATATTTCCCGTCTCAAATTGAACAGAATACGTACTCACTTGTTCATTTTCAGTTCCGTACTTTTTAGAAAAAGTTGCCTTCTCTATTTGTTCTCTCTGTCCATCTTCAACTTGAATATATTGTTGTGGCGAGGTTCTCACTGAAAAACTTGCACCAAGAAAAGGGACTTCAAGTGATAAATACGCTTCAGCATTAAAATTACGTTGTGTAATATTCACTTTTTTCGCTAAGTGATTATGCGCGTAAATATCAATTACATTTGCAACGATGCTTAATTGATTGGTAAGATTTTCAGCTGGCATATAGGGCTGGTCTAACCATTCATCCATATAAAATCTGTCCGTATTTATATTTACCTCTTTAAAGTTACCTAATGTATTCGCTTCAATCGTTGTATTCCATCCCGCATCAATTTGCAATTTTCCAGATGCCGCTTCGAATGGTTCTTCTACACGTAAATGGATGTTTTCGCCTTTCAAAAACAGATCATTTACAGCTTCTCCTTGTTGCACAACGACTGTCATTGATGAGCCTAACACTTCGACATCCAACTTTTTTGGCACACTAACAATTACTACTGGATTTACACTCATTGTACTTTTTTGTGTTGATTTCAAAAACATTTCAATGAACTCTGGTACAGTTTCTCCGATATTTTGCACTCCAAAATGACTTGTTGTTGTTTCATCAATCTGAAGGTCTTTCGTTTTTTCATTGTACTCAACGTTCAAATCTGAACTTCGAAATGGTGTATTTTCAAGAGCAACCGTAACTTCATCATTGTCTGATTTGCGAAACACGACGACCGCTTTAGATGTACACTGCTCACTTCATTTTTTGTATTGAATTTCACATTTTTCGTTGCCACTTCTTTGGCTTCCACTCGTCCTTCTTGTAATACATTTTGCACGTAGCGCATTGAACCAAAAACATTAGAAAATACGCCAACAGTTCCGATAATAATGCAGAGTATTGCTGTAATCCATACTTTTTTATTCATGTTGATTTCCTCCTTCCACACGAAAACGTACGTAATTACTCCATCGTTTTCTTAAGGAAAACACATAATTCAGAACACTACGCCATAAATCCCAATAGATAAGACTACAGCCAAATAAAACGAAACTGCCAAAAAGACCGAGATACATAACATTTTGATCGATGGCTGAGTAAGAAAAACTAATCAACCCGAGCACAAAAATTGTAATAACAAGTGCTATACCGCCCGTTGCAAAAGCAACCATCATAAGTATTGTTATCGCAAAAAAGAAGAACACGCTCACTTTCATAAAAATAAGCATTAGTTTGCTAAGACTTCGTTGTGTTGCTGATAATTGCTCATTTCCACTCTGCTCCATATAGTTTCTTGTTTTCTCACGTA
>JBOFGC010000053.1:0-5533 GCA_051648945.1 Bacilli bacterium | reverse complement strand
ATGGAAATGGCCCGTGAATTATGTTCGATTACATTTAATAAATCATCGAGTTCTTGACTGAGTTCTACAATTTCCGATGAGCTTAAACTATGATTACGCATCATGTCATAGATACGTTGACGTTTCTTTTCGATCACTTTTAGACAGATCATGAAGTACCTCCTCCTTTTCATTTCGTGTTGATTTTATACTGAACATAGACTATTCTAGCAAATTTGCTAGAGTTGCCAACCCTTTCGACAAAAGAAGTATCTATTCGCCAAAAAGAGTGTAATTTTTCGTAATTCTATCATAATTCGAGAAAAATGCTGTAAAATGAATGAAAAAACAATTGAAAAGGAGAAAATGAGATGATTTTTGCACAAACAACAATCGGACCACTAGTAAACAAACAGGACACGTGGTACGATTTGAATCAAATTTTACTAGAGAACGGGTATGAGAAAAGAAAAACCACACTCGAACAGTATATTCAAAAAGAAGGTATTGAATTAGAAAATCTATTAGAACGGATGAAATGGTCTGAAAAATCAAAAATAACGGAACCGTTTACATTTTTAGCACCGATTGTGAACCCACCAAAAAATATACTATGCATCGGAAAGAACTACCGAGAACATGCAGTAGAAATGGGAGCGACGAGTAAAGAGATTGGGAAATTTATCGTTTTTACGAAAGCAAAGGAAGCGTTAATTGGTCCGAATGAAAGTATTAGTTTACATGCTGATGTGACGAGTGAACTGGATTATGAAGGAGAAATCCTCGTCATTTTAGGCAAAGATGTTTACAAACTTAAGACGGAAGAAGAAGCGCATCAGGCAATCTTCGGTTACACACTTTTTAACGATGTGACTGCACGAGATTTACAAACAGAACATGTGCAATTTTTTATTGGCAAAAGTTTACCAGATACAAGTGGAATTGGGCCGGTAATACTCTCCCATTCTACAGGACAATTAACAGAAAATAGTGTGCTCGAAACGTATGTGAATGATGAATTACGACAAAGTTGCACAATTGGACAGATGATGTATCCGGTTGCAAAAATTATCTACATGTTGAGTCAGACGACGAAGTTGAAAAAAGGCGATTGTATCGCGACGGGTACGCCGAGTGGTGTAGGTAAAGGAATGAAGCCGCCACAATATTTACGTGCAGGCGATGTTGTTAGTATTCATGTTGAAGCGATTGGGACGTTAGAAAATACAGTGAAATAGTTGTATGTACACTCTATAGAAATATGTTTGAAACGGAGTATACATGCAGAGGACAAAAGGAAAACCCTTCACCAAAAAGTTGTCTAAAGCGACTTTTTGTGAAGGGTTTTGTCAAATCTACGCTTCTAGCACTTTCGCAATACGCGTAAATGCCCAATCAATTTGTTCTTTTGTAATTACAAGTGGTGGTGCAATACGAATGACTGTATCATGTGTTTCTTTACACAACAATCCTTCAAGTTTTAACGCCTCACAGTATGGGCGTGCATGTACATTAAGTTCGATACCGATAAATAAGCCACGACCACGAATATCAACAATGTTCGGATTTTTTATTGTGCGTAGCTTTTCTTGGAAATACGTACCAAGTTCTAATGACGCGTCTACAAGATTTTCATTTTCTAAAACTTCAAGTGCTGCGATACTCACGGCACAAGCGAGCGGATTTCCTCCAAAAGTAGAGCCGTGTGAACCAGGATTGAAAACGCCCAAAACATCTTTATTTGCAGCAACACATGAAATTGGGAATACACCGCCACCAAGTGCTTTGCCGAGAATATACATATGTGGGGTAATGTCTTCCCAATCGATAGCAAACAGCTTCCCTGTGCGTCCTAGGCCTGTTTGAATTTCATCTGCAATGAAAAGAATATTATTTGCTTCACAAAGTGTATAACATGACTGTAAGTAGCCTGCAGGTGGGATGTTAATTCCAGCTTCGCCTTGAATTGGTTCAACGATAAATGCACACGTGTTTTCGTTTACAGCATTTTGAAAGGCTTCAAAATCACCATATGGCACTATTTTTATTCCTGGTAAAAAAGGACCGAACCCTTCACGATACTCTTCACTCGAACTCATACTGACAGCACTCATTGTACGGCCATGGAAATTGTCTGAACAAACGATGATTTCTGCTTGGTTTTTTGCAATTCCTTTTTTCTGATAACCATATCGACGAGCGGTCTTGAGTGCAGTTTCAACCGCTTCAGCACCTGTATTCATCGGTAAAATCATATCTTTTTTCGTTAAACGCGACACTTTTTCATACCAAGGACCGAGTTGGTCATTATGAAATGCGCGTGACGTTAACGTTACTTTATTCGCTTGGTTAATGAGTGCTTGAATGATATGAGGATGGCGGTGCCCTTGGTTCACGGCAGAGTATGCGCTCAGGCAATCAAGAAACTTTTCACCTTCCGGATTACTTACCCACACACCTTCCGCTTCGGAAATAACAATTGGAAGGGGATGGTAGTTGTTTGCACCTAGACTTTCTGTTTGGTGAATTAATTTTTCGGAAGTATTCATAATAAGTTCCTCTCTTTCGTTTCTTCATTTAAAGATTTAGTTTATAATGAATATTATAGCAACAAAAGTAGGACTAGGATATAATATTCAAAATTATTAATTAGTTATTATTACATTTCACTCTTTTCGGAAAAATGAATCGCTATGTATGTGCTAATCAAACGTACGATGAGGATTGTGAAAAGAAATACAGAACGACATACAATGTTAGGTGTCGAAGGAAATATGAAATACATACGATTCTTGAATCGTAACTTTATAGCGCGGGTTCCAAGGAGGGATTGACGTTTTGAAGACGAGTTTCTTTAAAGCAAGAACAGAAGAGCAAGGGATTGCTCAATTAAAAACCTATAATCAATTAGGCCAGTCATCAATCGTAATATTATCAGCGAGTATTCAACATATAGAGATTGCTCAAAAAATGCAATCCTATCTGTCTACATATTGTCCAAACGTCCATGTATTTTCAATGATTGATGAAAAGGGCGTATATTACGATCAAGTTAGTGTAATAGTATACGAATCAATAGATGATGTCATGGAATTAGTGACAATATGTGAAGTTCAATTACCGCCTGCAGAAGAGCAACGACGCATTTTGCTTTTGACAACACCAGAGAATATCATTGATCAATCACTAGCGGAATTTCCGTATCAACTCCATTTTAGTAATCGTTTCACGTATATCTACAATGGTATGACAATTCCAAAAGATGTGAGCATAGGATTTCGCTTTCATACATCCGTTGAATTTTCGGTACGTGGGATTGAACTTCTAGCATCACTTGGACGCACTTATGATTTTTCAAGAGTCAAAGACAATGGAGAAACCCTGAAAAAGAATTATTTTTCACAGTCAGACGTACCCGTCGAATTTTTTGCACCTTATACGTCAATCGAAAAGGATAAAAGTACAAGTCCAGCGCGCATTCGAATGATGGGCTATTGGAATGAGCAATCCATTACGGAGTTTCTAAATGAGGAAGCCAAAAAACTGCAAGAAAAAATTGAAGGTTTCAAACTTTATACACTATTAGTTGAGAAAATAGACGCTTTTGTAGAAAAGTCAGCCCTTTTTCCTTGTGAAAATGCTTTTTTTCTACCACTTGTGGAAATACAGACGATAGATGAACGAAACAGCATTGATTTTAACTTAATGAATGAATTTACTTTGGGGAATGTAAGGAAAAAACATACACCACTGCACCACATGCAAACGAGAGAGCAATCTTCACATGAGCTGTTACTTCACTCGTTACATCGGATTGACCGTCTGACGGAAGAAAATCAGAAAGCGGAAAAAAAGTTTGATTTATTGGCGCACTATGCCAATGAATTGGTTATGACAATTTATCCAGACAAACAAGGTTTATTTAATGTAAATGCAGCATGCGAACAATTTTTTAAACGAACAAAAAAAGAACTCACCGCTGTACGTTTTGATCAATTACTTGCTAATTCAGAAGTAGATATATGGCAAGACACACTCTTTTTATTGAAACAAGGAATAAGAAGGAAAGTAACACTTTCTTTGTTAGATGAGCTAGAACGTGGAAAACTGTATGAACTTTATTGTTTGCCATTTAGTACAAACAACCACGTATCGGAAATTCTCATTGTTGCACAACCACTCACACTAGGTGCAAATGATTTGGCGGAACGTTACATTTATACAGATAGTGAGACAGGCTTACCCAATCGAACACGATTGAAAGAGCATTTGAATGAATGGTGCGAGGGAGAACGGCCGTTTGCTGTGTTGTTTATTAATGTGAACAACTTCCGCACAATCAATGACAGGTTTGGACACACTGCGGGGGATGAAGTATTAAAGCGAATTGCACGACGAATTCGAGCGGTCGTAAGTAGCAGTCATGGCGTGTTCCGCTTTAGTGGCGATAAATTTTGTGTTGTTTTATACGATGTTGGTGAGGAAGAAGGCATACGTAATACAGCGCAGTCCATATTGAGTGAAATGAGTCGTCCCATTCGTTTGCGTCAACGAGAAGTGTTTGTTAGTGGTCGCGTAGGTGTGAGTTTTTATCCAACACATGGACAAGATTATGAGAAACTTTTAAAAAGTGCGGAAGTTGCGATGAATGAGAGCTATGAATCGCATGAACGCGTGGTTAATATATACGAACATTCGATGGATGAAAAAGCAAAAGGACGTTATGAAATTGAAACGCAATTACGTAAAGCGATTCGGCATAACGAGTTAACGTTGCACTATCAACCTATCGTCAGTATAAAATCTGGCGAAATTGCGATGAGTGAAGCGCTTTTACGTTGGTCACATCCGACGCTTGGACTTGTTTCCCCGGCAGAGTTTATCCCTGTGGCAGAGCGGTCAGGCCAAATTTATGATTTAGGCAATTGGGTGCTTCAACAAGCGTTAACGGATACGAGAATTCTTAACGAAATGGGCTATCGTGGCAGAGGGGTCGCTGTAAATGTAAGTGCAAAACAGTTAGAGCATCCGTCATTTTTTAATGATGTAAGCTATGCTTTGCAACATTCCGGCATCTCACCGCAACAAATTCATATCGAAATAACTGAAACAGCATCGCTAAATAACTTTGAAGCGACACGAGATTTACTAGACGCACTTGGCCAACTTGGTATGCGAATTGCCGTCGATGATTTTGGAACAGGGTATTCGGCGCTTAGTTATTTATACCGATTACCGATTCATTTCTTAAAAATTGATCGTTCGTTCATTCAAACATTAGAATCTGAGGCAGCAGAACATAAAATTGTTGAAGCCATCATTTCAATGTGCGGTAGTTTAAACTTAAAAGTAGTTGCTGAAGGAATCGAAACGAAACGTCAGTTAGAGCTATTAAGTTCCATGAATTGTCACTACGGTCAAGGGTATTACATGTACCGTCCTCAAACTTTTGCGAAATTACAAGAAATATTAAGCAACGAATATTCGAAAAAAGTATAAAAGTATCTCTGTGTATGCCATGTTGTGGTGTAGGCAGAGATACTTTTTTCTATAT
>JBOFGC010000052.1:0-2169 GCA_051648945.1 Bacilli bacterium | reverse complement strand
TTTTTCGTTTCATTTATCATTTTCATTTCTTCATACGTAAAGCCATTGTCCGTAAATTTATCAATTTGCGGAATGCAATTGAATGCGATTGGATATTTAACCGGTAAAGCTCCACATGGTAAAATGTTTGCAGTTGGTTTTTCCCCATTTAAAATTTCAGCCGTTTGCGTTTTTAATTCTTCAATTGCAAGAGCGCCAGCTCCTGAAACTGCTTGGTATGTGCTAACGATTACTTTTGTTAGTCCGTACTGTTCACGAATGGGTTGAAGCGCTACAACCATTTGAATCGTTGAGCAATTAGGGTTTGCGATTAAGCCATTATGATTGAAAAGTTCTTTTTCATTTACTTCTGGTACAACAAGCGGTGTATTTTCATCCATACGGAATGCACTTGTGTTATCTACAACAACTGCGCCACGTGCGATTGCTTCTTTTGCAAGTGCTTGAGAAACACTTCCTCCTGCACTAAATAAAGCGATATCTACACCTTCGAACGCTTCTGGTTTTGCTACTTCGACTGTATATGTGTTACCATTCCATTCAATTTGTTTGCCAGCTGAACGCTGACTTGAAAGGAGACTTAGCTTCCCAACTGGAAAATTACGGTCCTGTAATGTTTTGAGAAGTTGTTCACCAACTGCACCTGTTGCACCGACTACAGCAACATGAAATAATCTTTGTTCCATAAAAAAATCCCCCTTTTATGACTTTAACTCTCGCTTTTTTACTCAAGTTTGAACATATTCTATCATAAATAGGGGGGCAACGCTCTTATTTTTTCTGATAATTTTCGATATTTATACATTATCCTTGAATTTTTCGACAAGAACAGGCTGAATTTGTGTATTTTCAAGCGCTGCTTCAATCGTCGCAATTGTGCTACTCATACGAGCAACGAGCGAATTTGGCTTTTTCACAGGGTCATCTTGCCCAAATGGCACAAAATAAATGTTCTTCGTACTGATTAAACGCATAATATTACTTCCATTAAGTCCTAATCCATCATTTGTACTCACTGCCAATACAACAGGTTTTCCATTTCGTAACGTCGCTTTTGCTGCCATTAATACTGGACTATCCGTTTGCGCATTCGCCATTTTACTCATACTGTTGCCTGTAAGTGGTGCAATGACCATTACATCAAGTGGCATACGCGGTCCGAGTGGTTCAGCTTTTGCAATGGAGTCAATGACCTTATTTCCGGTAATTTCTTCAAGCTTCTGAAGATGGTCCGCACCTTTTCCAAATCTTGTAGTTGTATTCATTACCGTACCCGTTACGACGGGATGCACAATTGCTCCACGTTTAATTAATTCTTCAATAACAGGAAACACTTCGCTATACGTACAATGAGAACCAGTAAGTCCCCATCCAATGACTTTCCCTTTTACGTCCACTTTTGTTACCCCCTTTGTTGTAATAAAGCAACTAACACTTTCCCAAGAATCTTCCCTGCTGTTCGTGGTGCGACGATTCCAGGTAACCCTGGTGCTAACACCGCTTTAATTCCTCTTTTATCCGCATAGCGAAAGTCGACGCCTCCTGGTTTAGACGCTAAATCAACAACATACGTGTGAAGCGGCATATGACTCAACACATTTGCATCAATGACCATGTGCGGAACCGTATTAATACAGAAATCGACGTTTTTCACCTTTTCCGGTAGTTGCTGGTACGTAATCGGCTCAAAGCCTAGTTCAAAAATACGAGCTAAGTCCTCACTTTTTCGCGCTGCTACACTTACTTTTGCACCAAGAGCATGAAAAACACGTGCCACACTCATACCAACGCGTCCAAATCCCGTAACAACGACTTTGCTGTTATGAATCGTAATATCCGTGTTTTGAATACACATCATGAGAGTGCCTTCTACTGTAGGAACCGCGTTGTAAATCGCAACATCATCACGGTCCATAAGGCCAATGACATCTCGTTTTGCAAGACTTGCTAGTTCTTTTAACTGTTCATTTACGATACCAGAGTATATTTTGCAATGTTGTGGCGTTTCGGCAATCCAATCAACTGGTATTTCTATAGAAGATTCACAAAAAACACAATCGACCTTGCCTTCTGCATTCATCCCGCTTACTGGTAACAAAATCGCGTCTATTTTTGAAGGATCAATTTCTTTACGTTCGACTTTCTTACTTCCCGGAAATTGTCGGTCTA
>JBOFGC010000051.1:0-6066 GCA_051648945.1 Bacilli bacterium | reverse complement strand
CCATTGCTTCAAACATTGCAAATCCTTCAAATTGGTATTCACGTAGCGGGTCAATTTGACCGTATGCACGTAAATGAATACCTTCACGTAAATGGTCCATCGCATCAATATGTTCTGTCCATTTACTGTCTACGTTACGTAGAACAACAACTTTTTCAAATTCACGGAAATGTTCTTCTGGAATGAGTTGTTCTTTTGCATCATAAACTTCAAGTGCTTTTTTGAAAAGTAAATCTTTCACTTCTTCTCTATCAAGTCGCTCTAACTCTTCACGCGTAATGCTATTGTTTTCGAAAATACGGGCTTCTAAATTTTCAATAAATGCACCGTAATTGTAATCTTCTTCTAATGCCTCTGCTGGCATATGAAGTGTAATTAAGCGATCAATTGTACGCTCAATCATTGGTTCAACTAACGGACGAACGTTTTCTGATTCAATCACTTGGTTACGTTGGCCATACATGATTTCACGTTGTTGACGTAATACATCGTCATATTGTAAAAGTTGCTTACGTGCATCAAAGTTATTTCCTTCCACACGTTTTTGCGCACTTTCAACACTCTTAGAAACGAGGCGACTTTCGATTGGCTGACTGTCGTCTAGACCTAATTTGTCCATCATGCCCATAATATTATCCGCACCAAATCGGCGCATCAACTCATCTTCCATTGATAAATAGAACTGTGTCTCACCTGGGTCACCTTGACGACCCGAACGACCACGTAACTGGTTATCAATACGACGGCTTTCGTGTCGTTCTGTACCAATTACACACAAACCACCAACTTCGCGAACACCTTCACCAAGTTTGATATCTGTACCACGACCAGCCATGTTTGTTGCGATTGTTATCGAACCTAAATGACCTGCGTTCGCGATGATATCCGCTTCACGTGCATGGTTTTTCGCATTTAGAATTTCATGTGTACGAACACCACGGCGTTCTAGTAATTTACCAATAATTTCACTTGTTTCAATCGCAACTGTACCAACAAGAACAGGTTGGCCATTTTTATGACGTTCTAAAATATCATCTGCAACTGCATTGAACTTCCCTTGCATTGAACGATAAATTAAATCTGCTTTATCACTACGTGCAATGTTTCGATTCGTCGGAATTTCAATAACGTGCATGTTGTAAATGTTACGGAATTCTTCTTCTTCTGTTTTCGCAGTACCTGTCATACCAGACAGTTTTTTGTACATACGGAAATAGTTTTGGAAGGTAATTGTAGCAAGTGTCATGCTTTCATTTTGGATTTCTACACCTTCTTTTGCTTCAATTGCTTGGTGTAATCCTTCCGAATAGCGACGCCCTTTCATTAGACGACCTGTAAATTGGTCAACAATTACAATTTCGCCTTCTTGAACGACATAATCAATGTCTTTTTGCATAACAACATTCGCACGCAATGCTTGGTTGATATGATGATTTAATGTTACATGTGACAAATCAAAAAGGTTTTTTATACCAAAGCCACGTTCTGCTTTACTAATTCCCTCTTCTGTCAATTGTACACTTTTCGTTTTCACGTCATACGAGTAGTCTTTTTCGTTAACTAATGTACGGATAAATGCATTCGCTTGAATGTAAAGTGATGTTGATTTTTTTGCTTGTCCGCTAATAATTAGTGGCGTACGCGCTTCATCAATCAAAATCGAGTCAACTTCATCAATTACCGCATAATTTAACGGACGTTGTACGCGTTGCTCTTTGTAAATCACCATGTTATCACGTAAATAGTCAAAACCTAATTCGTTATTCGTGCTGTATGTAATATCTGATGCATACGCTTGTTGTTTTTCTTCACGCGAAAGACTATTTAAATTCAAACCAACTGTTAATCCTAACCAATTATACAGATGACCCATTTCAGTCGCATCACGCTCTGCTAAATATTCATTGACTGTAACAACATGAACACCTTCTGCAGATAATGCATTCAAATACACAGGCATTGTTGATGTTAACGTTTTACCTTCACCCGTTTTCATCTCCGAAATATTACCTTCGTGTAGAGAAATACCACCTAAAATTTGCACTGGATATGGTGTCATACCGAGTACACGCGTTGAAGCTTCACGCACTGTCGCAAATGCATCGACGAGAATGTCTTCTACCGTCTCTCCATTCGCTAAACGTTCGCGCAATTCAGTTGTTTTATTTTGCAATTGTTCGTCAGTGAGCTCTTTGTATGTAGATTCAAGTGCTAGAATTTCTTCAACTTGCTTGTTCATACGCTTTAAAGCACGTTCATTTTGATCAAACATTTTCTTAAAAATACCAAGCATGTTACTTTCTCTCCTTAATTTACGGATACGAAATTCGTTTATTCATTACCTAATCATATCATTTTCTAGGTTTGATGTACAATAAACGTTGCGTGAAGGTTTGGTAAATTTTCGGGGTAGGGTTGTGTTGGGCGTGGGGGTGTTTTATTGGTAGGGGGTTGTGAGTTGGTGGTGGGTTCTGGTGGTTTATCGATATGTTCTGGTCTTTTATCGATATGTTCTCTCCTTTTATCGATATGTTCTACTCTTTTATCGATACGTTCTCTCCTTTTATCGATATCTTCTACCCCTTTATCGATACGTTCCCTCCTTTTATCTATATGTTCTCACCTTTTATCGATATCTTCTACCCGTTTATCGATATGTTCTATTCATTTATCGATACGTTCTACTCGTTTATCGATATCTTCTACCCCTTTATCGATATGTTCCCTCCTTTTATCGATATCTTCTACCCCTTTATCGATATGTTCTATTCATTTATCGATACGTTCTACTCGTTTATCGATATCTTCTACCCCTTTATCGATACGTTCCCTCCTTTTATCGATATGTTCTCACCTTTTATCGATATCTTCTACCCGTTTATCGATACGTTCCCTCCATTTATCGATACATTCCCACCTATTCTCCAACCGAATAGCGACACAACATCACCTATCACCCCCCTAAAGAAAAAAACCGCCCGTAAGCGCTGGCGGTTTAAATTGCTTCTACAAATTTTTTCGTGATGAGTTGTGGGCGTGTGATTGCTCCGCCGACGACGACTGAGTGACAACCGAGTTCGATGGCGCGTCTTGCTTTTTCTGGTGTGTCGAAATTCCCTTCTGCGATGACAGGTTTTTCGACTGATGCAATGATTTGTTTTAAAAGGGCAAAATCGTTCGCTGCAATTTGCATGCCTTTTGATTGTTCGGTATAGCCAACAAGTGTTGGTGCGATGATGTCAAAACCGAGTTCGGATGCCTGAACGGCTTCGGCATATGTGGATACATCAGCGAATAAGCGTTGGTTCGGATATTTTTCGCGAACAGCTTTAACAAAATCGGCAAGCATTAGACCGTCTGGACGAATACGAGTTGTCGCGTCTGTAGCAATAATGTCCGCGCCTGCCATAACGAGTTCGTCGACTTCTTTCATTGTTGGTGTTATGAAAACAGGATGCGATCCGTAATTTCTTTTGACGATGCCGATGACGGGTGCATCAACGAATTTTTTTATTTCATTAATGTCCTCAAATGTGTTGGCACGAATACCGACTGCGCCGCCTTCGATTGCGGCTTTTGCCATTCTTCCCATGATGAATGAAGAATGTAGAGGCTCATCAGGTAGTGCTTGACATGAAACGATAAGACCATTTTTTATTTTGTTTAACATTTTAATTTCTCCTTTTAAAAAGGGCGTACAGTGCAAGCAAAAAGGGGAAGAAGAGGGGACCTTTTTTGCTAACTTTGTACGCCAAATCTATCTACTTCATCATGCTTTGCGCTTTGTTTGACGCAATAACAAATGGTAAATACACAAGTACACTCACTGTAAGTAAGATGATTGCAAGAACAGCTGCTCTCCAGTCACCGCCAGTTGCGAAGAATGCGCCGAGTACTGGTGGTGTTGTCCACGGAACGAGCACTGTTGTTTTCGCAACAAGTCCTGCTGCTGTGGCAAGATAGGCGATTGTCACGTTGACCATTGGTGCTAAAATTAATGGAATACCAAGAATTGGATTGAATACAACTGGTAAACCGAATACGAGCGGTTCATTAATGTTAAATAGACCTGGTGCGATTCCTAATTTTGCCATTGAACGATATTCTGCTCGACGTGATGCGAGAAGGATTGCGAGAATAAGACCGAATGTCATGCCGCCGCCACCCATGAAACCGAATACATCTAAGAATGATTTCGTAACGATGTTTGGTGCATCAAGACCAGCTTGGACAGCTGCCATGTTTTCTGTGATGGCTGCTAAAAGTGTTGGTTCTGTGATTGGCGATAGTATGAAAGCGCCGTGAAGGCCGAATGCCCATAATAAGTTTTGTGCAAATAATACTGCTAAAATACCAGGTAGACCTTGGAAAATAAACTCAATTGGTTTTTGAATTACCATTGTAATAATATCGTGAATGCCAAGCTCCCAAACGCTATGTAAAACGAATGTGAATGTGCCGAAAATTGTTAGAACAATAAACGCTGGAATAAGCGCATTGAACGATTTGATAACTGTTGGTGGAACAGATTCTGGCATACGGAAGCCCAGTTTTTCATTTTTTTGTAGACGTAGAAATAATTCTGTGCCGAGAATTGCTGCTAAAATTCCGACGAAAAGACCTGTTGCAGATGTATGTACTTCAGAGAACATGCCCGACACTTCAACTGCAGCATCGCCTCCTACTGTTTGAACTAATGGGAACATCGTTACGAGTGTTGCTACACCCATAACCCCTGGAATGAGTCCTTCTTTTCCGTATCCTTCTGCGAGTTTATAAGATACAGTGAATGCGAGTAAAATCGACATGATACCGAGCGTACCGTAGTACACTTGCATTCCGATATCTTTGAATTGACCGAAGTCACCGAAACTTTTCAAAAAGCCGTTAGTAGGATCTAATATTACGTTGTTTAAAAAGATATAGAACGATGCGATTAATACGATTGGCATAATGGAGATGAAGCCGTCGCGAATGGCAACGAGATGACGTTGACTTGCGAACTTTTGTGCAATCGGCATGAGTAGTTCTGCGATTTTGTCTGTGAAATTATTCATGATCTGTCCTTCTTTCTAGTTGTCGTTTTATGTTTATTTCCACGCTGTTGTGAAGTGAATCCCGATTTCAAACATGCGATGCCACGGTGAATACGTTTCGCATTTCGTAATTTGAACGTCTTTGAAACTATGAAGTATGTATTGGTCGTAACAACGCTGCAAACGATTGTTCATTTCTGCATTGACGATGTCCGCTTTGCCATTTAAATCAAAGTAATTGGCACCAAGTGCTGGTAACACTTCTTTTGCAATCGCCATTCGAACGATTGCTTGGTAAAAACCGTCTTCGAAAATATGATAGAGTAGGTTCTCTTTTATCGCTAATTCATTCGTTGCCCCAAGAGCTACAATGCTTTGTGCAAGTGTTGTGCCGAGTGTGTTACAGTTCGTATTCCACCCTTTATATGAAACCAATTGATCAAGTACTTGTAGTTCATCAAGCATTGTAAGAAGTTGAATGTCTCCGCCGTTTGAGAAGGCGCTATCGCAAATGGCAACTTTTTTCCCAGCTGCAACAAACGCTGCAATTTCATCCGTAAACGTAAGCAAGTGTCGGAAACTTGTATACGTAATGTCTTTTTGCCACTGGTCCCACGACTCTTGCATCACTCGTCCGGGTGAATTAATGGCTAAAATAATGTCCGCTTCTTCTGGTGTACGAACGAGAATGCTGTCTGTCACAAGAATATGTGCCTTTAAACTTTCATGCATCGGACGGTCTTCGTATAATGGTGTAAGTGTTGGCCCAAACGTCGATGAATAAAAAGGATAAATTTTTGGACGTTTGTTTTCACTTTTATTTAGTGCGCGTGCCAACAGTGATGCTCCTACTTCATCTGCCCCTGGATACATGTGCACATCGCGCAACAGTCGGCGCTCTGTAATTTTTTCCACGACCTTTTTTTGATCGAGCGCTGTATACCCAAACTCAGCACTATCATCTTGTGGAATCGCTAGAAAATCAATGACACCTGCTTTTAATAAATCTAAAATTTCAGTCGTTACATTG
>JBOFGC010000050.1:0-2946 GCA_051648945.1 Bacilli bacterium | reverse complement strand
TGTTATCAGTTTTCTAAGTTGCTAGATTAAGATAGCACATTTATTCTATCGACACTAGTGGGTAATTTTGTTAACACATACACAAAATTGTAATAATATTGTTTTTTGTTGGAGTAATTGAGGCTCGCGTATGTTTTTCCAGAACTGGGGTACTACGCCAGGCAACTCCGCGTCCTGTGGGGCGGCATTGTGCCTCCTCGTCGCGGTAAAGCTGCTCCTGCGGGGTCACACGTTTCCGCCTGATTCCACGGGAGTCTCCGTTGCCTTTCTCCGTACCCTTCAACGTTGTGTTCATGGTCGCGTTAAACTTTTTCATCATCGGAATGTGGAAAAAGGCTACGTTTGCGTCATGGTTGTGGTCTATAGAAAAAGCAATCCCTTCTTCGTGAGTGTGGGATTGCTTTTGATGTTTTGGTGGCTGAACTTGTTTTGTGTTGCGTTGTGTTTTAGTTTGTTTCTGTTGCTAGGTTTTCTGCGGCTTTTTGTAGTGCTGCGTCGAGGTTGGCGCTGCCGTCTGTTTCTAGTGTTAGTTTTGCGATTGTTTCTGCTTCTGTTGTGTTTAGTGCCATGTTGTATAGTTTCATTTTTCCGTTGTTTGCAAACGATGGTAGGTCGTATGTGAATGTGTTGTTTGGTTCGTATGCAGGTGCAAAGCTGACCATTAATTGGCCGATTTCTTTTGCGTACCAGCTTGTTGTTGCATATTGGTGCCAACGATATTTTTCCAATGGGTTGAAACGGAATTTATAGACTGTGTTTTGATAATATTTTGTGCTTTTTGCGTAATTATTGCTTACAAATTGTGCTGCGCCGTCGATGGCTCTGCTGATGCTTGTCCATCCTTCTTCGTATGCACGTGTTGTGCCGAGAATGCGGGCACGGGTTGGGAATGCTGCTGTGTTGTCGTATGCTCCGATGCCGTAAAGATTATACACGACAACGGGTTGTGGTAACTTTTCCATTTGATAAGCAACAAGTTCATTTTTATTGTTACGAATTTCGATGTACTTGCCATCTGGGCCTTTTTTGGCGATTTCTGAGATGGTTACGCCATTTGCGAGTGTTGATTTTCCCCAGCCTGTTTCATGTATACTTTGTGCGATAAAATAGATGGGATCGATATTAAATTTCTTTGCACTGTTTATGAAAAACTGTCCACGATTCGATAAGACGCCGCGGTCTTTTAAAAGTGGATTGATTTTATTTACATCGACATTGCGATATTCGTCGATTCGTAAAAATTGCATCATATTGTGTGCACTTGATGGGTTGATGTAATTTTCAAATGTTTTATAGGCATTGCTTGTGATGCTTGTTGTTTTCGCTTGTTTTTGGATATACTCAACCATTGGCAAATCATACGCCGTTGCACGATAGCGCGGTGTATGTGCAAAAGAAACGTATTCTTTATTTACATAGCCTGTCCCATTTGCGTACTTGATTTGATAATATTCTGGTGTTTCTCCTGTGATTGAAAGTAGACTTTCGTTTGGAAGTGCACCTAAGATTGAAGCTGTGTACGATGGTGTTTCACGCACATTTAATCCTGTAGCCGCTGACACGTATGCTAACTTACTTACTGTATCAATTGGCACAATCGCTTTTGTTATGTAAGTACTTAAAACCCAGCCTTTTGTTCGATTGTTGCTTATGTTATACCAAATTTCAGTCCCATTCGACGTTGATACGGATTGTTCTGCTAAAATATCAACTTGTTCTGCTTCATTTAATGTCGCCGCAATCGTTGCAGAATAGTTTGGTTCTGTTCGTACATTGAGTGCGCTCGCACCGCTTACATTACCGAAAAGGAAAACTTCATCTACAGGAGGATTGACTGGTGGCGTGCCGTACGCGATATGACTTTCTGCAACCCAGCCTTTAATACCATTCGCTGCGATGTAGACCCAACTACCACTTTTTTGTTGAACGAGAATGGGGGTGCGTGTACCTAATTTTCCTGCGAGAGGACTTTTCGTAGACGCTTTACTATACACATGCATATAGCCGTCGCCTTTTGTTTTGTTTACATAGCCTTGTTGTGGCTTCGCCGATGTTGAACTGAGGGTAATATCTTTTTTTGCTACCCAACCTGAAAGTTTTCCGCTTGTGATAAAGTACCAACTTCCCTTTTGTTGAGAAACTTTTACTTTTGTTGCATTGTTAAGCGTTCCTTTTGCTTTACTTTTACTCGAAGTAGAGGTATAGAGTGTGAGTTTTGCTTTTGGATTTGCTAGTTTCACTGTTCCATCTTTTGCAGGTGAAAAATTCACGATACCAGAAGTACTGCTACTTTTCGTTTCTTCAATGAAGGATTTAGAAACCCATCCTTTTATACTCCCCGCTGAAATGCTGTACCACGTGCCTTTTGAACCTGTGATTGTAACTGTCGTTCCGTTTTTGAGTTTGCCGACTACTGCCGCACTGCTGCTTGCACTTTGTCTGACATTTAATGTTGACCCTGCTTTTATGCCCGTTACTTTTCCTGTTTTCGTCGCTGCTTGAGCAACAAGTGGTGTATTATATGAATAGGACATCGTCATACTAGAAGTTAAGCTTACCGCAACAAACGTCGCACTAATCAAAGTATTTATTTTTTTCCCCATAATTCGCCTCCATTTTCTCTTTATCTTAGAATAACATAGAACGCTAGAACATTAAACTGATAGATTAGAATTGTAAAAATTTACAGTTTATTGAAAATGTGACGTTTCTTAATGAATTTTTAATAATAATTACATGATTTCCTTGTGAAAAATAAATATTAAATTTACAATTAAAAGGTACAATATTGAATAAAGTAAGTTATAGAAGTAATTTTCGAGAGTGGGAAGGAAATTGTGTAACTGGAGGTCGAAAAATTCAATGCGTGTATTTCGAGATTTTGTAATGCAGAAAGATCGTTCTGCTGTACTATTTTGTAATTCATACTTTTCACGTTGTTGGCTT
>JBOFGC010000049.1:0-3594 GCA_051648945.1 Bacilli bacterium | reverse complement strand
GATAAACCGTCTGCAAATCAAGTAAGTGAACACTGATGCCTTCTTCTCGAAGAATTTCCATCGCCTGTTGTGCCAGATGCACACAAAGTCCGTATGTAATAATTGTGATATCACTTCCGTGCGCTACGACATCAGAAACACCAATCGGATAACAAACATCACATTCCTCCACTTCTTCTTTTAATAAACGATACGCACGTTTATGTTCAAAGAAAAGAATCGGGTCGTTGCTACGAATGGCTGATTTTAAAAGACCTTTTGCTTTTTTTGGTGAAGATGGGATGACGATTTTTAAACCAGGTGTTCCTGCGAACATTTTTTCCACACTTTGCGAATGATAGAGCGCACCATGAATGCCCCCACCATATGGCGCGCGAATCACGAGTGGACATGTCCATGTATTGTTCGAACGATAACGAATTTTTGCCGCTTCACTCACAATTTGGTTCACTGCAGGCATGATAAAATCAGCGAACTGAATTTCAGCAATCGGTCGCATGCCGTTCATCGCCGCGCCGACTGCTACACCAACGATTGCCGATTCTGCGAGCGGTGTATCAAGAACGCGGTCACTACCAAACGTTGCATGAAGGCCGTCTGTCGCACGAAACACGCCCCCTTTTACTCCGACATCTTCGCCGAGAATAAATACCGATTCATCGCGGTTCATCTCTTCTTTCAGTGCAGCATTGATTGCTTCAATAAACGTAAGCATTCCCATTATTCAGCCTCCACTTCTTCATACACATAGCGAAGGGCATGTTCTGGAGGAGCGTATGCACTTTGCTCGGCTTGTTTTGTCGCTTGTTGGACAATCTCTTTTAGTTCCGCATGCTTTTCTTTTATCTCTTCCTCAGTCATGATGTTCCAAGCTAAAAGGGTTTGCTCTGTTTTCAATAGACAATCATTGGCTTTACTTTTCGCCAAATCTTCCTCTGTTCGATACATTTTATCGTTATCATCACTTGAGTGAGGCGTGAGGCGTTCGCATACCGCTTCAATGAGTGACGGGCCTTCTCCGTTCATCGCACGTTCATGGGCAATTTTCACCGCTTCATATACAGCAAACATGTCATTTCCATCTACTGTCACACCTGGCATACCATAACCGATTGCTCGGTCACTAACACGAGCACACGCAAGTTGTTGTTTTTCCGGCACACTAATGGCGTACTTATTGTTTTCACAAAAGAAAATGACTGGCAATTTATGAACACCCGCAAAGTTCATTCCTTCGTGAAAATCACCTTGGTTCGAGCTTCCTTCACCAAAAGAAACGAATGTCACAAACTTTTCTCCACGTAATTTCCCTGCAAGTGCAACACCTGCTGCATGTGGAACTTGTGTCGTCACCGGACTTGAACCCGTGACGATGCGAAGTTTTGCATGGCCCCAGTGAGCAGGCATTTGTCGTCCACCTGAGTTTGGGTCGTCGCCTCGCGCAAAAGCATTGACCATTACTTCATACGGCGTCATCCCAAATGCCAATACAACACCTAAATCACGATAATAAGGTAAACACCAATCCCGCGTACGGTCCATTGCAAAACTAGCACCAATTTGTGCGGCTTCTTGACCTTGACCTGATATGACAAATGGAATTTTTCCAGCTCTGTTCAACAACCAAAATCGCTCATCGACTTTACGCGTTAACAGCATGCATTCGTACATTGCACGTACATCCTCTTCACTCAAACCAAGTTTTTCATAGGGCTTCATTTTCGCCACTCCTCTCTTTTCTTTTAACTATGAATACTACGCTTCTCTAGTGCACGCGCTGCTTCTTGAAACACTTCATTTAATGATGGATGCGCACGAACAGCCGCTGCTATCTCAGCGCCAGAACTTTCAACAAAGGAAGCAAAGCTCATTTCTCCAATCATTTCTGTCGCATTCGCACCAATAATATGTACACCTAATAAATCATCGGTTTTTTCATCGGTTAAAATTTTCACCCAACCGTCCGTTTCCCCGTTCACAACTGCTTTGCCAATCCCACGAAACGCAAATTTCCCAACGCGATAACTGACATTCTCTTCTTTCAATTGTTCTTCTGTTACACCGATACTCGCTAATTCGGGAAAACTATAGATGCAGCGAGGAACACAATCGTTATTCATCGGCTGACTACTTTTATTGTTCATATGCTCAACAGCAAGCATCCCGCTATGCATCGCCACATGCGCGAGTTGCATTGTATGTGCACAATCGCCTATAGCATAAATGTGTGGTTCAGCTGTTTGTCCATACTCATTTGTTAAAATTCTACCGTTTTGTGCACGTTGTATTTTCGTATTTTCAATGCCGATATTTTCTGTATTCGGGATACGGCCCGCTGCTTGTAGCAACAAATCATACGCAATAACATCACTTTTATCGCCACTTGCTATCGTTATTGAATTTTCATTTTGCGCTGTTATTGTGACATTACTCCGTATCGAAATACCTTGTTTTTTTAACGCACGTGTGAAGTCTCGCACCAATTCACGCTCTTCACGTGGCAGAATGCTAGAACCAACTTCTAAAATCGTAACCTCTTTTCCTAGCGCTGCGTAAAACGAGGCCCATTCAACACCAATCACGCCGCCTCCTACGATAACAACCGTGTTTGGTTCTTCCGTATACGCACTCACATCATCACTTGTGCTTGCTTGAAGGTTGTTTTCGTCTAGTTGTAGTTGTACAGGTCTTGACCCTGTTGCTAATAAAACGTATGTGCCCGTAAGCATTGCGAATTCATCATTTCCTTTATCAACACTAACCGTACCTGCTTGGGGAGAAAAAATGGATGGACCAAGTAATGTTCCTTCGCCAGAATACACCTCGATGCCGTTTTTCTGCAGTAGCGCATTTACACCTTTAAACAGCGTCTGCACAACTTCATTTTTACGCGTGTACATTGCTGACCAATCATACGAAATTTCACCTGTTTCTATTCCAAATGTACGTAATTTTTTTGCTGTTTGAAACATGGACGCACTTTTCAACAGCGCTTTTGACGGTATACACCCCCGATGTAAACACGTACCACCAACATACGCACGTTCGACTACAGCAACACGCATATTTTGTTGAGCTGCACTTATTGCCGCGACATACCCACCAGTTCCTCCGCCTAAAATGACAAGATCGTAATTACGATGTTCCATGCCTTCTCCTCCTTTTACCAACTATTAGTAGCTAGTACTAAAAAATTTGTATAAAAAACTCTGTTAGCTGTATTTTGCTATAACTTCTTCAATGAAATATAACATTGTAACTAACAGAGTTGACTGAGCTTTACATATTCTTTCTATTTCGAGTATACCAAGTTTCACGTTGCTGTGTAAACGGTGTTCTTAATGTTCTACGATTCTCGATAATTTTTTGTGCTCGTTTTATTGCTTGTGTATGCGTATCAGAATTCTCCGCTACAGCACTTTCTAAAATTTCACGAACATTTTTCGGTATATGTGTTTCAATATGTTTTTTCACACGCGCTTCAGAAAAACCACGCAACTCATCCGCTACGCAAACTACGCCACCAGCATTAAGTACAAAATCAGGCACATAGACAATTCCTTTTTCTTTCAGAGTAACTGCATCTTCATTTTC
>JBOFGC010000048.1:0-2992 GCA_051648945.1 Bacilli bacterium | reverse complement strand
ATGAGTTCAATATTTTGTAAGAAAGGATTAATCCAGTCTTCTGTTTGGAGACGGAAACTTAGCATTCCTCCACGACCTGTATATAAAACATCAGTAACTTCAGGCTGTTCATTTAACCATGCAGCAATAATTTTGGCATTTTCTTCATGTTTTTTCATGCGTAAACTAAGTGTTTTCATTCCACGTAACAACAACCAGCTATCAAACGGACTTAAACCTGCGCCTGCTCCATTTTGATGTTTCGCAATCAATTCGGCATAGCGGCTATGATTCGTAATTAAAGCTCCTGCGAGCACATCATTGTGTCCACCTAAATATTTTGTTGCACTATGTAATACGATATCCGCACCAAGGTCTAAAGGTTTTTGTAAAATTGGTGTGTAGAATGTGTTATCCACAATGACGAGAATGTTGTATTTACGTGCAAGCTCAACTGCTGCCGCGATATTCGTTTCTTGCATTAATGGATTCGTCGGTGTTTCTATGAAAAACGCGCGCGTTGTTGGCGTAATCTTCTTCTCTAAGCTTGCCATATCGCTATAGTCGTCGTACGTAAACTGGATTCCATAATTTCTCCACACGGTTTCAAATAGACGATATGATCCGCCATATAAATCACGTGAAACAATCCACTCATCTCCTGATTCAAAACAAAGAAGAAGTGTATTTATTGCCGCCATACCCGAACAAAAAGCAGATGCGTGCGTTCCATTTTCAATTTCAGCTAAAGATTTTTCCAAAACAGAACGTGTTGGTGTTCCCGTTCTTGAATAATCGAAGCCTGTGCTCATCCCAATTCCAGCATGGCGAAAAGCAGTAGATAAGTGAATCGGCGTACTAACCGCACCTGTTTCCGTTTCACTTCTGTTTCCCATTTGCGCTAGAATTGTTTCCTCTTTATACTGTTTTTTTGTTTGTTCGACCATATGTTTTCCCCTTTTACTGTAATTATCTTTAGAAAAAGAACACGTTTAACGACTGTATTTAAAGATTAATCTTTAAATTGAACAGTCAAAACGTGTTCCTTTACCTGAACTACTTTTGTTATTTGGTGTTTGCTTTGCTTTATTTTTCTTTTTTTTACTGGATTGTTGCTGTCGTTCTTCATTGTTCCGCAATTTGTTTTCAATCGATGATTTTTGAATGCTCATCGTTTGAATCGGTTGTTGCGGTTGACGATGTAGTGATTGATTTAAATAAAATTGATGTTGATCATATTGAATAGGAGGAATTAAACTCATGAAAACAACCCCTTGTTCATCAATTACCATTAGTATAGCATGAACAATTAGAATATTGTTACTTTTTTGTGCGTTTTCATGAAAAAAAGCCTCCTATTAGATTAACTACTTATCGTTTCCCGCAATTACAGCCACCTTTTTTCTTATACACAGGTTGCATCGGTTGTGGCGTCTGTTGCTGTGGATAACTTTGTTGCGGATAATGTGGTTGTTGCGAATTTTGCTGCGGTTGATTTTGACCATACCATGAGTTCGGATATTGTTGATTCATATTCTAACACCCCAATCATTTATTCTGTACTGCATATCTAATACTATGCAAAGGTTCTGAAGTTGAACACACCATTAACCCTAGCTTTCTAACCATTTTGTTACGAGCGTTTCAACAATCGACGCTGCGCCAGCAAGTGCTAAGATTCCAACAATTGGTTCTGCATAGGTCGGTATTAAGCGAACGCTACTATAAAGGAATATACTCACCCACATTCCTGTGCACCAATAACAACTTAATAATTTCCCAATCCACGCTTGCAACCCTTCTCCTTTTATTTGCATAAATTGCTGAAGTTCACCATTTTCATCAGGTGCTTCCCATTCATTAATAAAAGGAGCGCGAATAAATTGGGTGATTTTATCAAAAACAATGAGACGTGTGAGACGAAAACTCGCAAAAACTAACAATATAAAAATAAATGGTTCATAAAAACTCAACGTATTTCCTCCTCTTCCACAACTACACTTTCATTCCATTTTTGGATCATCAAGTATGTTTCTTCGATTATTTGCTGCAAGTGGGACTGTATCTCGTTAGGATGAAGCCTATTTTCAAAAAATGTCACGGTTTCAACCATACGTCTCATTTCATCTGATTCTTGATTTATTTCTAAAGTTACAATGTCTGCCTCTCTAATTTCCAATACCTTTTCAACATTGCCTTCATAAATCTCGATTTCAAGTGGGGTGCGTAGAATGACTTCATATTTCATTACGGTTTCATCTTGTTTACTTTCTACAATTTCAAAACCATGTATAGTTGGCTTATTCGCACCGTCATCGACTTCAATTGGGACTTCTTGTTCTACCATTGCAATATCTTGAGGAGGAAGTTCTTCTGTTTGCTCACGAGGTACAGCAGTTGCGGGAAATGTTGCCTTGGGACGATTGCCACGTATGTAGAGCATATCTTTCGTCATCTGATACGGTGCACTACTGTCCACCTTTTCACTAAACACTTTGGAATACATACTTCGGGAATCGCCTCTATTCTTCATGTTCGTCCTCCTGTATATACTAAACATCATCATTCAATATATATGATAGAATTCTGAAAATGTGCACAAAAAAAGATGATTCCTTATTCCTAAGAAATCATCTTTTCCATTTGCCTATTCCAAATAACGTCCACCAAGTACATGATAACCGCTATCTACATGTATTACTTCACCTGTCACACCGCGAGATAAAGAACTGAATAAGTATAACGCAGTATCGCCAACTTCTTCTGTCGTTGTAGGACGACGTAACGGTGCATGTGTTTCAATTTCATTTAAAATTGCATTGAAATCGCCAATTCCTTTTGCTGATAATGTACGAATTGGTCCAGCACTAATTGCATTTACACGAATATTTTCTTTTCCTAAATCTGCTGCTAAATAACGGACACTCATTTCAAGCGCAGCTTTTGCAACACCCATTACGTTATAGTTTGGCAATACTTTTTCACCACCATAGTACGTGAGTGAAACGATGCT
>JBOFGC010000047.1:0-2430 GCA_051648945.1 Bacilli bacterium | reverse complement strand
TATTAGAGGGGAGAATGTGCGTATGGAACAAAGAATTGATCGAATCAAAAAGAGTTTAAGCACAGCAGGCTATAAACTTACCCCACAACGTGAGGCAACGGTTGCTGTATTACTTGAACATGAAGAAGATCATCTGAGTGCAGAAGATGTATTTTTACTCCTCAAAGAGCGATATCCTGAAATTGGATTAGCTACTGTCTATCGTACGTTGGAGTTACTCACAGAATTGCGGATTGTCGATAAGATAAATTTTGGCGATGGCGTGAGCCGGTATGATTTGCGTACGGAAGGTGAACATCATTTTCATCACCATCTTGTGTGTATGGAGTGCGGAAGCGTAGATGAAATTAAAGAGGACTTACTTGAAGATGTTGAAGAAATTGTTGAAAAACGATGGAACTTTCAAATTAAAGATCATCGCTTGACTTTTCACGGGATTTGTCATCGTTGTCATTCATAACCAGTTTTGTCCTCGCAGAGCGTGGAGAAACTGGTTTTTTATTTTTGGGAGGATGAAGGTATGCAAAACTTTGCGGAAGATTTTTATCGTTATCTTGTTGTCGAGCGAGGGTTACAACACAATACAATTACGAGTTATCGTAACGATATCACTCATTTTCTCGCATATTTACATACAGAATGTGGCATAAATAGTTTGGAGTCTATCGAAAAAAAACATATTGTTCAGTGGTTGGCGTTACGAAACACACAGCAAGCAAAAGCATCGACGGCAGCAAGGAATCTATCAAGTGTGCGTAGTTTTTTTACATACTTGCAAAAAAAGGGAATCATAAAAAATACACCAGTATTTGACGTTTCTTTTCCAAAACGCCCAAGTAAACTTCCGAAAGCGCTTAACAAAGTTGAAACAGAAAAACTTTTAAATGCACCAGACTGCTCAATCGCCCTTGGAATGAGAGACAAAGCAATACTCGAAATGCTTTATGCGACGGGGTTACGTGTAACAGAACTTGTAAGTTTAGACATAAAAGACATTCAACTCTCACTCGGTTTTGTGCATTGTAAAGGAAAAGGTGACAAGATGCGAATTGTACCAATTGGTTCAATTTGCATAGACGTATTAGAAAAGTATTTGAATTCAGATCGGTTGAAATTACGCGGAAAACAGGCAAGTGATGCTGTTTTTTTAAATCATCATGGCCGAAGACTTACACGACAAGGTGTATGGCAAATTATAAAAAATCTTGCAGAAAAAGTTGAGATTACAAAAGAGCTGTCACCCCATACGTTGCGCCATTCATTTGCTACGCATCTATTAGAAAACGGTGCCGATATTCGCTCTGTCCAAGAAATGTTAGGACACGCCGATTTGTCGACGACGCAAATGTATACGCACGTGCGAAAAGAACGCTTAAAACGTTCTTATGATACATATCATCCAAGAGCAATTCTTAAAGAGAACAAGGAGAATAGACTATGAAACAGTATAAACGTATTTTTTTAATCGTAATGGACAGCGTTGGAATCGGTGAAGCACCAGACGCTGATAAATATGGAGACGTTGGCACGCATACATTAGCTAATATCGCGCGTCATGAAGGAAAGTTACATTTACCAACACTAAGTGAACTCGGTTTAGGTAATTTATCAAATATTCAAGGCGTGTCACCCGTAACATCACCACGTGCTGTTCACACTGTAATGCAAGAAGTGAGTGCAGGTAAAGACACAATGACAGGTCATTGGGAGATGATGGGTCTTCGTATCGATGAACCTTTTCTCGTGTTTCCAGATGGATTTCCAGAAGAGTTAATTTCTGAATTTGAAAACCGTACGGGACGTAAAGTGATTGGAAATAAACCGGCTTCTGGAACAGGAATTCTTGATGAACTTGCACAGGAACACGTCGAAACTGGAAATTGGATTGTATATACGTCAGCGGATAGCGTATTCCAAATCGCAGCTCACGAAGAGGTTATTCCTTTAGAAGAATTATACAAAGCATGTGAAATTGCTCGTGAATTGACGCTAAACGATCCGTATATGCTCGGTCGCGTTATTGCTCGTCCGTTTGTCGGAACAGAAGGTGCTTGGGTTCGAACGAGCAATCGTCATGATTATGCACTAAAACCATTTGGAACGACGGTTATGAATACGTTACAAGATGCAGGCAAAGACGTCATTTCAATTGGTAAGATTAGTGACATTTTTGATGGTGAAGGCGTGACAGAAAGTATCCGTACAGTTTCGAACTCAGATGGTATGGTGAAAATAAGTGAAGTAGCAGACCGTGAATTTGAAGGGTTATGTTTCTTAAACTTAGTCGATTTTGATGCACTTTACGGACATCGCCGTGATCCTAAAGGGTATCGTGAAGCGTTAGAAACGTTTGATGTTGAGTTAAAAGCCTTTTTAGAGAAAGTAAGTGCAGATGATTTAGTCATTATTACAGCTGACCACGGCAATGAT
>JBOFGC010000046.1:0-2157 GCA_051648945.1 Bacilli bacterium | reverse complement strand
TCTTGCGCGCTTTCTTTCAAAAGCGACTTCGTTATATTAGCATTCCATCAACTCAAAGTCAACATCAAGTGTTTTCTTTTTCGTTGCTGTCCTACTGACTTGATATAATTTATCATCTTCTAGCTCTTTCGTCAACCTTTTTAATGAATTAATTCCAATATATTACTTCATAGTACACAATCCCCTTGTTCTATCACTCAATTACGGAACTTGTATAATTAAAAAAAGCATCCCAACCATTAAATTGCGATGCTCAATCAATTTCACACTAAAAAACACAATATTCTGTTATATTTGTTTACATTTTTCGATTTTTACGAGAAAGTTGCACTACTGCATAACTACACGTGGCAGAAACAGTTAATTCTTTCTTTTCCGCAAAAGTTATTGTTTGATCGAATAACTGTTTTGCGATTCCTTTACCTCTATAGTTTTGATTCACTTGAATAGACGTAATAACAATTTCAATTGGGTTCTTATAAATGAAATTGAGTTCCCCAATTACAGCTAGATTGTCATAAACGATATATGTACCACTTTTTTCATCTGTATTAAATTCCGTCCGTAGTTCTCCCATTAATTATTATCCTCTTTATTCTTTATTCTTGATTCATTTCTACTATTAGTATATGTGCACCGTATTCAGTAGTAATTTGAAGGTTTTCACCTGTAGCTACAAGCGCATCTTTTTCTATAAGTGATATTCCATTAATTACAGCGTCACCTTCTATCAATAAAAGATAGGCTTGTCTGTTTTTATCAATCGGAAATAATGAGTTTGTGTTAGCATCGATTTCCGTTACATAGATATTCGCATCCTGAGCAATTGTAATTCCAGCTGTGCCTAGGCCCTTCACTATCGTACCGTTACCTGAGACAATCGGTAACCATTTATTATGTCGGTCCTCACGCTTGTATAACACCTCCCCGTATGACGGTACAATTCCAATTTGACTTGGCTCAATCCACATTTGCACTAGTCGCGCTGGTTCTTTTCCTTTGTTATGCTCGCTATGATACACACCTGTGCCCGCACTCATATATTGTACTTCACCACGATATAGTTTTTTCTCATTTCCCATACTATCTGCATGCGTCAATTCACCTGTAACAACATACGTTATAATTTCCATGTTGCGATGAGGATGCATGTCAAAACCTGTTTGTGCAGCAATTATGTCATCATTCATCACTCTTAACACACCAAAATTCATATTTTCTGGATTGTAGTAGTTTGCAAAAGAAAAGTGGAACGTACTTTGTAACCAACTTAAATTATTACTTCCCATGTGTGCGTGGTCTATTTTTCTAATCATTTTCTTCCTCCAAAGTATCCTTCTATTCCTTCTTAATCTACAGAGAGTGCTTCTTATTTACAAGAAATTCACTCAAAAAGAGAAAGCCACAAAATTTCTGTGGCTTTCTCTTTTTGACTAATCTTGTAATTCAGCTGGGATTTGTACGCCTAACGCTACCAAAATCGCGATAATTACGTTTTTAATTTTCACAATCACATTGTCATCAAAGCTGTCTGCAATCGTTAAAGTGATTGTTGAGTTAGAAATATTGAAACTATCATTCACATTCACAAGACCGTAAAACGTATCCTCTTGGCCGCCTTGCTCATGTTTTTTCTTGTACACGAACTGTTTGTGACACTCTGAAAAGTTTTTTTGATATGGTGAATTATTGAAATTACTCATCCATTACACCCCTTATGAAGTATTACTTACACCACAAGATATGCACACTGAAAATAATTGCTTGTACTATTTCCTTATTTTACAACTTTCCATACATCGGATGTCCCCGGCTTGTCTCCGCGTGTCCACCATTTTGCTGTATACGTTTTTCCTTCAAAAATAACGACTTCGTTTGCAACATATGCTTTTGAAGCTTGCCATTCTGTTGAAGTTACGTTTTTCGCACTCCATACATCGGACTTTCCAGGTTCATCGCCTTTACTCCACCATTTTGCAGTATAGGTAACACCGTTATATGTGACTGTATCTCCTGCAAGATATGTCGCATCTTTTTTCCATGTACCTTCAACGATTTCTTCTTTTTTCGTCTTCAATGTTAATGTATTTGATTTTTCACTTCGGTTGTTCGCTTTGTCTACTGCTACAACAGTATAACTGTACGTTGTATCTGCCT
>JBOFGC010000045.1:0-2186 GCA_051648945.1 Bacilli bacterium | reverse complement strand
TTGTATAGTAACAAAACAATCCGTATACCCTATAAAAAAAGAATACGGAGGTGTAAGGTGGTGGAACATGAATATAGTAAGCAGAGAATTGCACAGCTAGAACATGAACTTTTACATACAGAAGACGTGATGACCATACAAAAACATCTTGAGCAGAAATTGTTCAAGGCATGTGAGGCGTTAGGATGGACAAACAACGTAGCAAATGAAAAAATCGATGCCTATTCTGAGCGTATCTTAATGACATTAAGTGATTCGATACTAAGTAAAGACCAAGTAGACAGACTTATACAAGAAGCAAATCAATATGATACGACCGTAAGAACAGTAACGGATTTACGTAGAATGGGGCTCACACACAAAAGAAGACTTGTTGAGCGATACCGAAAGCGAGCAATCGCACTGTCACTCGCCCTCACATTAAGTTCGACAAATGGTAGCTCACTTTCAGTTGGAATGGCGCCAATTGCTGTTTATTTCATTTATATTCGCTACATATACAGAGTAGCGTTAATTTATGGGTATCATATTCGGACGCCAAACGAAGTTTCTCTTGCTCAGTTCATTTTATATTATACAATTGCGCCTTTTGAATCTCGGGACGAGCTATGGGAAAAGTTGTTACTGCAATTTACACAGGCGAGAACATTGCATGTATTAGAAATTCATGAAAAACTCTCCTCAGCGCAACTTTTAGTGTTTCCTCTACAAACACTTGTAGAACAATTGATCGTATGGGGAACAAGCATTCCGGCTAGAAAGAGTAAATTATCTATTTTATGGGCGTCGATGATTAGTTTATGGACAGAAGGAAGAGCGGAACATCGTTTTAAAATGATTGAAAAGGTGTATGAATATCGGTTCTTAAAAGACAATCGTGGTGAACTATTTAGCACACTAACAAATGACATTTAAAAAGTAGGAAAAGGGCATCTAAAGGTGCTCTTTTTCTACTTTTTCATCCATGCGAAACCATAACCATAAATCATTAATAATACTAGCGAGTTCTGCAATTTCCGCATTAATACGAGCAGCTATTTCTAATTGGGGTTCCACATCTAACTGACTTTGCAACTGATTAATGTTCCTTTCAAGAGCGAAAATTCGGTCAGGAATACGACCACGCTCCATTTCCCAACGTGTAACGATCCTTTGTTGCTCGGCGTGAGAATAATCTTTCCAAGATTTATAAAGTTCAGGGCGAGAAATGCCTAAACGTTCATCAAAAATAAATGTCTGCATCTATTCTCCAATCTTTATTTTGCGAATTTAAAAATAATTATAACATTTCTCTTGAATTTTCGCTCAATTGTTGATACAGTACAAATATGTTTTTTATAAATAATCATATTTTATGAATAATTATACTTATATTGATCAGGGGGAAAAATTATGAAAAAAGTAGTGTTAGCCTATTCTGGAGGCTTAGATACGAGTGTTGCAATCAAGTGGTTAAATGATCAAGGTTATGCAGTAGCTGCTGTTTGCTTGGATTTAGGTGAAGGCAAGGACCTCGGTTTTGTTAAAGAAAAAGCAATAACAGTTGGTGCGGTAAGTTCGCATGTTATTGATGTAAAAGAAGAATTTGCGAATGATTATGCATTAGCAGCACTACAATGCCACACGCTTTACGAAGGGAAATATCCACTTGTAAGTGCACTATCACGTCCGTTGATTTCTAAAAAACTAGTAGAAATTGCGCATGTAGAGAACGCAACAGCCGTTGCACACGGTTGTACAGGTAAAGGAAACGACCAAGTTCGTTTTGAAGTGAGCATTAAGGCATTAGACCCGACGTTAGAAGTTATCGCTCCGGTTCGTGAGTGGGGTTGGAGCCGTGAAGAAGAAATTGAATATGCAAAACAAAACAATATTCCGATTCCAATTAATTTAGATAGTCCTTTCTCTATTGACCAAAACTTATGGGGACGTTCAAATGAGTGTGGCGTGTTAGAGGACCCATGGGCAGCACCACCTGAAGCGGCGTACGAGTTAACAGTAAGTCTAGAAAATGCACCAGACGTTGCGGAGTATGTTGAAATTGATTTTGAAGCAGGTGTCCCTGTAGCATTGAACGGAGAAAAATTAACGCTTGCAAACTTAATTTTAAAATTAAATAGCATTGCAGGTGCACACGGTGTAGGTCGTATTGACCATGTTGAAAACCGTTTAGTAGGAATTAAATC
>JBOFGC010000044.1:0-3483 GCA_051648945.1 Bacilli bacterium | reverse complement strand
ATTTACTGAAAACGCTTCAAAAAATCACTTACTATCATCAATTGCTGGCGAACTTGATGCGAATGAATTACAGCAAGCGTGGCAATATATTGAAAAAGTAGCCGCACCTAGTCAAAGGACCGCACTTTCTTTACGTTGGTGCCTTGCACAACCTCATGTTGCGAGTGTGCTTCTCGGTGCTTCGTCTGCACAACAGCTTCAACAATCTTTGAATTGCTTTGCAAATTTTTCTGTAAATGATGGCGATTTACAATTTCTACAAGATTATTTACCAAAAGGAATCTTCAACACCCATCGAACATTTTAAGGAGGTGAGTAGATATGAGCGAAACAACTGCAAAAGTCAATGATAACGGTCCTTTACGTATAACTGGTGATTTTTTAATTCTTGATGGTGAAGGGAAACCTTATCCGAAAAAACCAGGTGTAAGTATTTGTCGATGCGGATTGAGTCAAACGCAACCTTTTTGCGATGGTTCACACAAAGGTGTTTTTCAAAACAGCGTCCGTGTAACAGAAGAGTAGGTATTTGGTGTGGGGTTGTAGGCTTTGCTACGACTCCACACTATTCACAGAAATAATCGATGCAATGTTCACGTTCATTCGTGAATTGCCATTCATGAGAACGAGTGTACCCGTGATTGCATCCCATTTACGTATGACACCATTCAACTTTGTTCTATGTGGTTTCGTTACAACGAAAATCGGTGTACTATGCACGAGTGCTTGTTGCAATGTCTCTTCCCATTCACAGTAAATTTGACTGTCGGGTAGCGTTTCACGTATTTGTTCTGCGCTGTTGTACCACTCATCGAGTAAACCTACATGCTCAGGAAGCATCATTGCTGTCCATTTCATCAGTCCACGGTCCTTATTTTTTGTCATTTCAACTCACACCTTTCTATGCTTTATGTCCTCCAAGAAGTCGCGCACGTTCTTTTGCTGTACCTGCTTTTGTATAGGAAACGCCACGTAACAACGCAGCATAGCCGAACCGACTACGCAAATTGTCCATCGTATGCGCTAACACTTCTTTTTGTTCATCATCTTGAGCGAATAAGTTCATTTGTACATCTTCATTACTTTCTAGGTTAGAGAGTGTCACGCTAATTTTGCGCACAACAAAATCTTCACGAAATTGGTCAAATAACGTAACACAACTTTCATAAATTGTCGTACCTAAGTTTGTCGAATGATCAAGCGTAGTTGCACGTAAAAATCCACCACCGCCTTCATCACGACTGTAACCCATTCCAAGGGAAATCGTTCGCGCTCTTTTGTTTCCACGTCGTAAGCGCCGACTCACTTCTTCACATATTTCGAGTAAAACGGCCAAAATTTCTTCTCGTTTATAATAATCACGCATAAGCACTTGGCTTTTTCCAATCGATTCGCTTTTCGGACGATAGTGTGTGCCAATTTCGGAGTGGTCGATGCCATGCGCATGATAGTAGAATTGTGCACCCATCACGCCAAATTCCTTCTCTAATTCCTCTAATGGAAAATTAGCAAGATCGCCAACCGAAACGATGCCCATTTTATTCAAACGACGTTCCAGTTGTCGCCCAATTCCCCACATTTCCGAAAGCGGCTGTACCGGCCAGAGCTTTGTAGGAACATCTTCTAATGTCCAATGTGCAATGCCTGTTTTTTTTCCTTCTAAATCAAGCGCTAACTTACTCAGTAACATGTTAGGACCTATCCCAACAGAACATGGAAGACCGAATTGGCGTAACAAATCATTTTGTATACGTTCGGCAACTTGTCGCGCGGTCATTTGCATACTGCTCATCGCTGCATTTAAACGCATGAAACTTTCGTCGACACTGTAGACATGAATGTCCTTTTTTGGTGCATAACGGTATAACATACGTGTAATTTCTAAAGACACTTGTAAATACATACGCATTTCTGGGTGAACAATATGAATCGAAGGTGTATCTGGAATTTCAAAACGCCGATGTCCTGTTTTTATTCCCCACTGTTTTTTCAATTGTGGTGAGGCAGCGAGCACAATGCTGCCCGAGCTGTTTTTTTCACCTACGACCGCAATACACGCCGTGAGTGGGTCTAAACCTAAGCGCAAAGCCGAACAACTTGCATAAAAACTTTTCATATCAATACACATAATTTCGTCCACACCAAAACGCCTCCTTGGAACGTATGTTCTATTCTATTGTATACTTGCACAAAAGAAAATGCAACTCGCTTCCTAATTTTTTCTAGAATTTTCATCAACCGAATAATCTAAAATACTGTGTGTTAAAATAATTACCTAGACCGAGGGGAGGAGTGCTTGTGTTAGAACAACTTTTGACTGAACTAAGCGACCACACCATTCTTTTATTTTGTATTGGATTTTTAATCACGGCCGCTGAATCGGTATTTCCTCCGCTACCACTCACAGCGATTGTGTTGTGGAACAGTTTTGCTCTTGGTGGGATTTTGGGCTACATCGCATCCATTTCCGGCGCACTTATCGGTGGAGGTATCGTGTATACTGTCGCTTCCTTTTGGCAAGACCGACTTCCAAATAGACTTAAAAATAGCAAGTTAAATGTCTGGGTAGAACGTCAATCTTGGTGGTTGTATGCAATTGCCTACGCAATGCCTATCATTCCCCACACACTATTAAGTATTGCAGGTGGACTATACGGCGTTTCATGGCGTAAATTATTTTCTGCTATGCTACTTGGGAAAAGTGTTTTGTTCGTTGCTCTCGGCTTGTTTGGCACGAATGTGGAACGATTTTTCCAGAATCCGCGCCTGCTACTTATCCTACTGCCTATATGTATCGTATTCTTTTTTCTTTCTAAGAAGTTTAAGGATCGTGTTGAGCAGTAAGCGTGTATTTTTTTCGATGGAGCGTTGATTTTGTGTAGGATGGGGATTCACCTCGAATTCGAGGTGAGATTCTACTCATTTCTGGCGGGATTTTTTCTTGATTTCTGTATGTTTATGGGGAGTTTGCTTCGGTTTGTGTACATTTTGACTTTACTTGCGTAACTCTTGGTGCTACTTGCGTAACTCTTGCTTTTACTTGCGTAACTCTTGCCTTTACTTGCGTAACTCTTGGCTCTACTTGCGTAACTCTTGCCTTTACTTGCGTAACTCTTATCTCTACTTGCGTAACTCTTGTCTCTACTTGCGTAACTCTTGTCTCTACTTGCGTAACTCTTGCCTTTACTTGCGTAACTCTTGGCGCTACTTGCGTAACTCTTGGCGCCACTTGCGTAACTCTTGTCTCCACTTGCGTAACTCTTGCCTCCACTTGCGTAACTCTTGCCTTTACTTGCGTCACTCTTGGCGCTACTTGCGTAACTCTTACCTCTACTTGCGTAACTCTTGCTGCTACTTGCGTAACACAATACAAACAATCTTCCTCACCTCGGCAAAAACCCAAACGCTTCACTATCAAACGAAAATTGGAAGTGGACATACATGAAGCGAAATAAAAAATCCCAAACAACATAAAAACGTGTT
>JBOFGC010000043.1:0-2067 GCA_051648945.1 Bacilli bacterium | reverse complement strand
TATTTTGCCATAGTTTTTTTATGCTGGATTTGAAGGTAACAGGAATTATAAGGGAATGTGTGCTAACATTTCGCTTTTTTTTCAATCCGAGATAAAGGATAAAGGTACTGCATGAGTAGTGCGGTTTCTTTGATGTAGTAGGGATATGTAGTGCATTTTTAATTCTTTTTTTCTGCGTAAAAAATGTCGAAGCAAGTGCTGGGTCAAGCGTATGAATAATAACGTCACCCATAAAATCTTTTTTGCTTGTTTTTATCCCGTACACGGTATTGTTTTTTTCAAGAAAAGAAAGAACGTTCGTATTCGTATGAATCGTAATGTTGGCATGTTTACAAAGATCAACTAAACGCATAGTAAAAGCAGAAAGGCCACCTTGAAAATGAAGAACGCCTTCATCAAGTAGAACGGCTGGGAAAATTAAGTACAAATGACTTGTTTTACTCAAATCGGTCCCATTAAACATAGCGATGCTTCGAATGATATTTTTTACACACTCGTGCATATTATACGTTGCGAGTACTTGTTCGACACTTTTCCAAGGTTTATGTTCTCTAAGAAAATGGAGCATGGGTCTTGAAAATACTTGTTTCCACTGACTAAAACTTTGAGAGAAAATAAGAGGTTCAAGCTTATTTTTAAGTCTGATGTAGTCTGTAAGAAACCGATTCCACTCTTCAGATGTTTCTTTATTGAAATTCTTTGCGAAAAGTTCAATTTGTTCAAAACGGGAATTTGTCAACGTGATTTTACTGGATGCGTGATAAACGGTAAGTGTTGTATCTAAGGTATCATAGGGTGCAATGGTATGTAGGTCCGTTTGTAAATGTGCAGCAAATTGAGCATAGCGTTCAAAAAATAGGGAAAGCGTCGCACTTTTTTCGAACCGGAAATTGGAATCATGTAAATATCCAGTAACGCCACCGAGAGTTTCTTGACGCTCAAAGAGATGAACATCAAAGTTTTGTTTCTTTAAGAGTAGTGCACAGGAAATTCCTGCGACACCGCCACCAATAATGAGAGCTGTTTTTTTCATAATTACGAATCAGAGCGTGGACTTATTAAAGTGCAAACAAAAGGCGCGCCCTAATGACCTCCAATCATTTTTTTAGTTTATGTAGAAGTGCGGTCGGTGTTTCTAGTATTAAAGTTAGGATATGTAGGAAGTGTGAGAGTTAAACGTAAAGGAGGAGATTTTTTGCTATACGATGTTCATAATCATATTGATTTTTTCAGTGATTCCGAGTGGGAAATTGCGAAGAAACAAATAGAAGAAGACAACATAAAGACAATTGCTGTTGCTATGGATGAAAACTCTTATATACAAAGTAAAAAAAGAGCTGCCGATACAAAGAACATTTCGGTTGTTTTCGGAATTCATCCTTGGTGTGCACATGCTATTGATTTTTCAAAACGAGAAGACTTTGTCGAGTGGATTAAAGAAAGCGAAATGATTGGGGAAATTGGATTAGATTTTTGTTGGGCAAAAAACATACAAAACTATGAGGCGCAAAAAAAATGGTTTCAGTGGTTTTTGGAACGAAGCAAACAATATCAGAAATTCGTAAATGTACATACGAAAGGTGCAGAAATCGAAGTTTTGCATGCGTTACAAAGGAATAAAATCGAGAATCCACTGATTCATTGGTATAGTGGTTCTTTACTCCATGTTCCTGATTATTTAAAATGTGGGTCCTATTTTTCAATAAGTGCCGATTTTGCGACATCGAGTGTAACACATGCCCTTATTCAGCAAGTACCTATAGACCATCTCCTCGTAGAAACAGATGGTCCAACTGCGAGAGCGTGGGTCAATGGTGATATAGGATATCCTGTGCTGATAAAAGATATTATTTCTTATATTTGTAAAGTCAAAGAGCTACCTGAAGAGCTTGTGATTGAAAAAATTGCAAACAATAGTAAAATGTTTTATCAGTAGGAAAGTGTAAGCGTTTACCAATTTCATTACAATTTCGCTACAAAACATTAAAATATAGTAAAAATTCAGAAAAATATGCTATTCTTTTAAAGAATAACGGAATGAGGAGGTGACGGTATGGAAAAAGTGAC
>JBOFGC010000042.1:0-3205 GCA_051648945.1 Bacilli bacterium | reverse complement strand
AGCTGCCCCACGAGCCACTATTAAGTATTGTTTGGTTGTTAACCGTTTTAGTTTGCGTTTCATAACGTAGTGACCTTGCGGGTTTTCTTCGCTTTTAGGTACGTAAACGTTGCGGTCAATGTAGTAATACCAACAGAACACTTGTTCGCCCCATAGTTTAAACGACTCAAGTAAATGAATATCATCCCCATTTGTTAGTGTCATCTCGGTTTCACAGAAGTTTATGAATCCGTCCATGGCGTCTTCCGCGTAGTAAATATGCGGGTTTGCAATCAGCGCGTCTATCCTGTTCATCTCCATGGAAATCCACTGGTTAACTGGGATTTCTCCAGACATGACTTTAGCTCTGAACGCTGCATAATACTTGGGCGTTGCTGTATTACTAAGTTTCATAGTTTTACTCCTACTTTACTCCTCCAGATCTAAATCTCTGAGCGACTTCTTTAGTCATCAGGACATACTGGTCACCAATCTGCCATACTTCGTATTTAGACTTCTCTGCTGGAGTCATCTTAGCATACTGTTTGGCGGAGATTGGACTAGCTCCGTTAATCTTAACCTTCGCGTTATCACGCACCTGGTTATAATCATTTGAGAGCTTATCTACTTCTTTTTTGTAAGTCTTAGCCATACGCTTAATTGCTCTACGGGCTTCGTCTTGCTCACGGTTCATGCCGTTGTATTTTCGGACACCCCATCGCATTCCCAACACACCGTAGTGAGTTAGTGTATCGCTATGAGTTATCTGGTTTGCTATTCTACCAGCATCAGCACTAGAGTAACCTTTGGATTTCAAATGTGCGATAGCTTTGTTAATAGCCGCATCTCTTTTCTTTGAAATATCAGTCTTACCGAAGGTGTCCTTGAACGCATCGTAAGATTTGGAACCGCTACCATCTAATGTTTTGGCTTTTGCTTTTAGGTATTCCTTTGACGCTTGTGCCGAAATTTCTTTAATTTCAGAACTGATTTTACTGAATGTCTCATCGCTGGTTAGCAATTTAGAATATGTGTCCTTGGCTTTTGCCGCGGCTTTTTCATTTGCCGCTTTGTTAGCGTTGTTTTCTATTGTTGCATTTGCTGCGGAGATCTTCTTTATATCATCAATAGACATTGTATTATAGTCTATCTTCTGTTTTTTCGGTGTGTTTGATTGTTTCGCGTTTGAAGATTTTTTGTCTTTTCGTACACCCCACTTCATTCCTAACACACCGAAGTGAGTTAGGGACGTGTCAGGCCCCACCTCTTTCTGAGTGTTTGAATGTGTTTGTTCTAACTACTTTGTTTACTTTCTTAACTTTCTCAGCTTTGGCTTTTTGTTTCTTAGTCTGGAATTTTTCTTTTAATCGTTCTGCGGCTCGCTCTAACACGCCTTTTTGTTTTGTTGTTTTGAGTTGCGAACGGAGTACTTGTCTACCCCCTTCTACACCAACACTTACGGCTACATTTCGTTTTTTACTACTCAATAGCTTATTTGTATTTACTGTCGATGTTGATTTTGTTGTCGATGCTTGTTCTTGTTGTGTTTTAGATAATTTGTTTTCTTTAGATGGTCCTGAAATTGAACCCTTCTTATTCTTCCACTTCATTCCTTTTACGCCGTAGTGTGACAACTCGTCTGTTGGTTCTACGAATCTAGCTATTGCCTTGTCTACATTTGTGTATTTAGCCATTTGTTATTCACCTTTCTCCATTCTCTTTTTGAGATATGCTTTACCGTATTCGGTAGCGGATGCAACAACCACGCCGGTGACAACTGTAGTGGCTGCTTTAGCCACGGCACTTTTCAAACGAGCGTTCTTGCTATACTTCAATGAATTCTTACCGAGTGTTTCCTTGTAATCATTCTCAGCTTTCATGCGTTGAGTTCGTTCTTTAAGTTCTGCTGTAGACATTTCACTAACCGCCTTGACACTTCCTTCGCGATACCCAAATGCATCTTTGTATGCTTCCGTTTGATTCGATAATTTGGCACGTGCTGCACGTCGTTCTGCGTTTCTTTGTTCACGACTTTTACGAACACCCCACTTCATTCCTAATATGCCCCAGTGTGTTAACTCATCTTCCGAATGAGAGAGTGAATCCAACTGAGCACGTAATCTTTCTTTGCCGTTCAAATATGATCCTCCCTGTCGCCGCTGTCGACGGCTACACTTAGACCGAACAGTAACTCGTCTCGTCGTTCTTTAAATGCCGTGACTACGAAAGAGTTCACCGGTGGGTCAAATATGAGTCTCACTTCTAACATTACGAATTGGTACAGACCTCTTTGTTTGTCTTCTTCAGATACAACATCTGCCCAAGTTGTCGTAGAAGTTATTAACTCTTTGTTGTCTACGCCTACTCTATCCAACGTAAAAAATGCGCTATTGATGTGAAGTAATAGTTCGTTGTCGAACGAGTCATCCGACACCCCACACAAATCTTTTACGTCGCTTAGAATGGTACTCATTAATTTTCCTCTAGAAAGTCGTTATCGACGAAACCTAAAAATGGCGCTGTGATCTTTGTCCAACCATCGTTGCCTTGTTCGACTGCGTGGACTTTTGTTCCTTCTTCTAGTACTGCAATCACTTGTGCACCTTCTACTCCGTCTACAAGGACTGAACACTTAGCGTTGGTAACTAGAGTGATGTATGTTAATACGTTCATAGTTCCTCCTATCTCCAAGGACATGTGTCTCCCTGGTGCCTTTCTATAACCTCATACTTTTGCATGGACGAAGAATCTCGACCATAGTGAATCGCGTCATGCATTGACTTGGAACAACAAATTAAATTGTTCATGTCATAACATTTGTACGAATCGTTTATTACATCTTCTGGCGTTAGCGGATTGATATGGTGCACGAAAACCATTCCGTCGATTGGAAAGTCTGGGTGTCCAAGTTCGTTGCCGCAGTCACGTTCTATCACACGACGCCTAACCGACCGATACTTTTCGGAGCGGTAGAATTCTTGGTTCACAGCTCTTAGTGATCCAAAAGTTTGTTCGCCTACTTGTGAATTGGTTTTTAAATATTCGTAGCGACCGAGTAGAGTTCTAATCTTCATGAGTTCGTCATACGTTTTACTCGTCATCGAAATTCACACTCCCTCCATAACTACGCATAGCTGCAATTGCATTCTTGTAAAGCTCTTCGCTTGTTTCCGCGCGTTGTAAACTTTCAACTCTTGCATCTTGCAGTCTAAGATCTGCTTCAATC
>JBOFGC010000041.1:0-6575 GCA_051648945.1 Bacilli bacterium | reverse complement strand
CGGTTCAGTTTGAAGTTGTTGATGGCGACAAAGGCAAACAAGCAGCTAACGTATCTAAAATCTAAGCTGTAATCATAAACATTTAAACAGATGTCAATCTAGAGACTAGTTTTCACTAGTCTCTTTTTTGTGTCTATTCACATTCGTTTGTTCTAAAATTTCTTCGCCTAATTTTTTGATTTCTTCCCCCACTGTGCATTGTCCAATACAAAAACTTTGGGCATATGTCGCACTGAACGTTTCTTTCCAGTGCGCACGTAAAAAGCATCCTTCGCAATAGCCCGTTAATAACGTGTCGAGCCTTTTCATCATCTCTTCCCGCTGTTTTTTCCGTGTCATTGATGTCCCCTCTTTTTATAGAGCACCTCTTCATTTTTACTAAATAATATCTCTTCTGCCATTCCTTGTTTTGCAAGATTATGCGCTTCTTTATTGTCATTTCTACCGATACTTTCATAACCCACACGTAAGGCATTTTTCTTTATAAGACGTTCTGTCTCCTCAATAATAGCGATTGACGTTTGTTCATAGACTGGATAATTACCTAACATACTTTCAATGACCCCTTTATTGTCACCAAAAATCCAACCATCTAAATGCGTCAATTGTTCTTCATGAAGTGTACGAAAAATTAGTTGCATCCCTAAAAATTCGGCATCCGAAGAACGCTCTAATAAGCCGAGATACACACTTCTTCTAATCCGTGTGACCGTCTTACCTGCAAATAAATAGATAACGATTCCACAGCCACTGCGCCTAGTTTGCACATCATAACTACCATCAAAATACGCTTCAAAACTAGAAATCCGGTCTGCTTGTTGCGCAAAATATTTTTCTAACTGCTTTACCGTCCATCGCTCGCCAAAATTGTCCGTAATGATGATCTCATCTGCTAAATTTTTATGTAACAACCAATGCGCAAAGCGAAGTGCTTCTTTTACTTCTTCTACTTCAGAAACAGTCGATAAACGCTGATCTTTATTTTTAATAATATACGAAATTGTGCACACCATAGCGTTCTCCTCTAATTTTTCTTTTTTTTAAAATAGTTTTGCAGTAAACTAAAGGAAGGAATTACGAAAGGAAGTTTACTGTGCTCAATCATAATGTACAACAAAAAAAATTATTTGCAACACTTGCGTTACTATTCGTAACATTTATATGGGGTTCAACATTTTATGTTGTTCAAGGTGCAATCCAGACTGTGCCTCCTATAACATTTAACGCCATCCGCTTTTTGTTAAGCGCACTCTTATTTCTACCTGTTTTACTACTATATAACAAAAAGTCCATTACAATCTCTTTTCGAACATGGAAATTTGGAATTATTTTAGGTCTTTTTATGTGTGCAGGATATTTACTGCAGACAATCGGTCTTCTTTATACATCAAGTACGAAAGCTGGTTTTCTAACCGGACTTTGCGTTATTTTCGTTCCGTTATTTGCTTGGTGTAAAAAAACGTGGAAACCGAACCTCGTCGGCGTTGCAAGTATCGCATTTGCATCTCTTGGTCTTTACTTACTGAGTTTTCAAGGTGCTGAACAATTTGTGTTTGGCGATTTAATCGTTGTCGGTTGCGCAATTGCATTTGCACTTCACATTCTCTTTACTTCAGAATTTACTAAAATCGAACATTTTATCCCTTTAACGTGGATTACGATGGTTACTGTAGCTCTTGTAAGTGTGTTTTCCGCTCTTTTGTTTGAAGATTGGCGCATTGCGTTTCGAAGTGAATTATGGAGTGACAGCAATTTTCTGTTTGCGATGGGCGTTAGCGTCCTTCTTTCGACGATGTTAGGCTTTCTTGTGCAAACGTATGCGCAAAGTATTCTCTCGCCGATTCGCGTCGCAATTATTATTATATTTGAACCGATTTTTGCGGCGATTACTGGCGTTGTTTTTGCGGGTGATACACTCTTCTTATCGAACTGGATCGGTGCAGGATTTATTCTTCTTGCAATGCTTGGTATCGAATTGCCTTCATTAAAGCGAAAAACATTACAATAAAAAAAGCTGTTGACAGAAACGACAAGTCGTCGATGTCAACAGCTTTTACATGTAAAAATAAAAAAGGCGCAAGCCCCGCTTGTGTCGTAACCGCATCTGTCTTAGAACCCGCTCTCGCAGGTGGATGTCCTCATGAGTTTCGCCATCGTCCTCTCGGTGGAGGCTTGATGTTGTTATCAGATCTCGAACTTCCGGTCTCTCTTCATCGGTTTAAGACAAACCACAGCCACGCTGGTCACAGCAGGTAACTTGCATCTGAAATCATTGTAAGATAGTTACGCGTAAATTGCAAGAGGTTAACTCCTGAATTTTTTTAAGAATTTTTTCCAGCTTTTTTGGCAACATATTCTCTTACCATATCTTCGGAAACAGTTTGTTGAGGAGGAACATTTCCTTGCGTTGCAAGTTCGTTCATCGTCGCTGTAACCGCATTAATTGACGAAGTTGTAAAAGGTTTATTTTGTTCACAAAGAGCAACGGCCTCATCGATGAGTGCCTCTCTTTGCGCATTAAGCGCTAAATATTGTTTGATGCGTATGTGCATTGCTGTACTATGCTTTGAAATTGCTTCATGTACTTCTGCCATTAATTCATACTCCCTTCCTTTTGAACTGTAGCTAGGTCTGCTTGTAGAGAATGTAATAACACTTTTGTGTCTTCATTTTCAACGAGTTGTTGCACTTGAGTAAGTTGTTTTTGCAATGCGTACTGTAGTTCATTTCCCCACAGTATGACACCTTCGTTATAAAGCGTTGCATAATGATATTTCATTTGTTTTAGGATATCATCCGCAACTTCTTTCCATCGCTCTGCAATGATTTGCCAACTCTCTTCTTCGAGCGTTTTTTGACCTTTATTTTGTAAATATAACTTATGACTGCCCCATTGTGCAAGTATTCTCCCGAAATGTTCTGAATGTATCGAAAGAATTCTCCCTTTATGAATAAAGTCTGACCACGCAGGAAGTTCTTTTGTTGGTAAGTAAAATGGCACGTCATGATTTTCACCTTCGCGTTGAACGTGTGTCCAAGATGCAGTGAGTCGATTTTTATACATGTTCTCCATTCGAAAACCTAACGCTAACATTTCTCGTAACAACACCGCTTCTAACGTCTCGAGTAAATTTTGCATCCCAATGTCTAACGCTTTGTTAAATGAGAAATCATTCGAACTTAGTAGCCCTGGATGTAATGAATTTTTCACAAGATCAGAATAGCTAAATCCTACACGCTGAAACAAATAATACATTTGCGCATCCCACTCTACATCGATTCCCTCTGTGTCACTCACGGATTGCCTAAATTGTTGCGACAGCACCGGTATGCGACGTTCCATTTCAGCGATTCGATAAAGAATGTGTTCTTTCCCTTCTGCATGTTGCTGCAACAGTTGGGTAGTGTTCGCTTGCAAACTGTTTGTTAAGGTCGTCAGTTTTTCACTTGCTAGTCGTTGTAATGAATAGGAAACAAACTGTTCAAATTGCTGTTTCATTGCACCAAATTGTTGTACACACTGTGCGTTACTTTCCGGTAATTGTAACGCTAATTTACTACTCACGCTGAATAATCGCACATTATTGAGGCCGTGTGTTTGCAATTGATTCCGAACATAATGTTCTACACTCTCTAATTCATCCGATGTACTTGCAAGGTCACTTGCATTTATAATAAAAAACATTTTATCCAACAGGAAGAATTGACTCACATTACCGAGTGTCGTGAGCACATGGCGGTCTGTCGCATTGAACGCATGGTTGTAGTATGTCACATAAAATAGTACGTCCGCTTTTTTCATATAATCAAAACTAAGTTGGGTATGGCGTACGTTCATCGAGTCAGCACCTGGCGTATCGACAAAGACAATACCGTTTTGTGTGTATGGATGATTGAAGTACAATTCTATACGCTCGAGTAAACAAGCCATCCATTCTGTTTGTGCCCATTGCACCATTTCTTCGTGTGTACACAACACGTGTTCACCTAATTTTGAATGAAAACGTTCATACCCTTGCGCAACACATTGTACAAAATGATGAACTGTCTTTCTTTTACTTTTTTCTAATTGTGGTAACAACTGTGCACATACGTCTAACACCGCCGCTTCACCTTTTAATGGAATTTCATAGGTTTCTGCGACTTCAAATAACTGATGTAATAGTGTTTTATTTTCTTTAAAATGCAACACACACATTTTCGAAGCGATGCCTCGCGCTGGTTTTTTCACCTCGATAATTGTAGCCGTCGTCGGATTAGGACTTACTGGTAATAAATTTTCTCCAAGCATAGCATTAAGAAAAGAACTTTTCCCAGCACTAAACGCCCCGAACAACGTAACATGATATGTTTTTTCTTCTACACTTGCGAGTAATTGTGCAATTTGATTGCGAGCGTCTTCAAACAAACCATAGTGCTCTAATCGCTCTTTAACAAAACTACCTTGCGAAATTACTTCCTCATCCGTGCGATATACTGTTCGAGGTAGTGTATCAACCACACTTTGTTCGTTTTGTTGCGAATATTCGGGTCGAGACAGCGCTTGAAAAGATACTTTATTTACTTCAAGACTTGCATTTCGCTCCTTCATCCAATCTTCATAAGAGTCGTTTGTATAAGTTGGTCCTTTTTCTAATTGTAAAAGTAAAGATAATCGCTTACGTTGCTGGTGTAATTCTTCATAGTTCTTCTCTGTTTCCACCATATCCGCAGCATACTTTTCATTTCCTAGCACATGCGTCACTTCTGATTTAAAAGTACCTAACACACTACTGTACGCCTGTTTATAGAGTCGCGTAACGCGTTGTACTAAAGCGTCACAAAAACGCAACACCGCATACCCTGTAACAGATGCACCGACCGGGATATTTTGTTGCACGAATTGCGGTGTAATATTCACTTTGCTCGGTGTCACACCCGGCTGTGCGCTCGATGTAATACGTAGTGTTTTTAACACTTCCGAATAGACTTGCATGTCTACAATCGTTTGGATATACGATTGCATTTCTGCTACAAGAATCGCCAAGCGGTTCCTTCGCTCAATTTCTACTTTTTGTTTTGAAGAAAACCAACCCACTTTGAAGTTTGGTTCAAGAGAAAGCAAATAGTTTTTTGCAAGTTCTCGTTGTTCAAAACGAAAAATTGAGGCATTCCCAACCACTTTAGCTATATTAGCAAAAACAACCTGTTCGTCGAGTTGACTGTTGTCTTGGTACGTTCTATATTGCTCATACTTTTCTGTTAAAAATGAGTACATCCCTTCCGTTTCGAGAATTTTCTGTTGTACGCTAGCTTTTTCCGTTTGCAATCGTACATTACTTTCGTCGAAAATCATTTTGAGCCGTTGCTGTAATGTAAACTCTTGCAATTGCACTAGTTTTTCTTCTTGCCTATGTAAGAACTGAACAAAATCATCAAACATGCTATCAAATGCTGGGCTGACATTAGAAAGTGTAAACAATGCCTCGCTCGTAATGTTCCAATTTTGTAGAACATGTTTTACGTTTTCAACAAAGGTAGTAAAGTGCAATTCACTCTCATCATGTTTATCACATCCGTTAATAACGACAATCAATGGGATTTTTCGTTCACTGATACTCTTCATAAACTGTAAATTATTTTCTGCTAATACGTGATTATAATCCATCGTATAGACAACGCTATCTGCAAGATGAAGCATCCGCTCTGTCGCTTGAGAATGACGTTCATCATTTGAATCTACACCTGGTGTATCAACAAAGTGGAACGATGCGTAAGGCCACGCTTCTTGAACTGGACGCTCAATGAGCGACACTTGATCGGAGCTTTTATAGAGTTGCATGTTCTCCATCAGATCTTCTTGAACATCAATTTTCTCACCATAATGCGTGTAGAGTGCAAATTCTGAAAACGTCGGTCCGATAGCAACAACATTCCCACTTGTTGGTATTGGACTTGTCGGTAACACCGCTTTCCCCATGAGTCGATTTAAAAGGGTTGATTTTCCAGCTGAAAAATGACCACAAAACATAAGGTACGTTCGTTTTTCTTCCCAACTTTTAGCAAGTTCTACCACTTTTCGTGCGCTTATGTCATCATTTTGAAGTTGTAACCATGAATAAAGTGTGACAATTTCATTTTGTAGAGATGGTGCTGTTTGTTCGTTCTTCATTTTTGTACCCCTTTTTTATCTGTATAGTTGTTATTGTACAAATTTTCTCGAAACTTTCGCAACAAAAACAATTTGAATTGGTGAAAAAAAGGAGTGTTCAACTTGGGTATAGTTCAACATTTGGTGGGTATTTTTTCGATTTTGGATGTATACTGCTCATTTTGAGTGCCTTCTTACTCATTTCCGGAGCGTTCCTGCTCATTTTTAGTTTGCTACTCATTCTGGGACGCTTACTGCTCATTTTGTGTGCGTTACTACTCATTTTCGGAGCATTACTGCTCATTTTGATACTGTTCCTACTCATTTTGAGTTTGCTACTCATTTTGGGACGCTTACTGCTCATTTTGCTGGTGCTGTTCTGGTTAAAGTTTTATCTGTGTGACCAGAGACAAACATTCACTGTGTAACACACACACACACACAC
>JBOFGC010000040.1:0-2938 GCA_051648945.1 Bacilli bacterium | reverse complement strand
CATGTTCTGGGTCTTCACCGGCCATTCGTACAAATCCACCGATTGGAAGTAGTCGAATGGTATAGCGTGTTTCATTATGTGTGAATGATAAAATTTTCGGACCAAATCCGATCGCAAATTCGCGGCAAAGAATGCCTGCACGTTTTGCTAAAATTAAATGCCCGAGTTCGTGAACGAGTACGAGTAGTCCGAAGACAAATACAAAAGCTAATATATTTACTACATTTTCCAAGAGTTATGACCACCTTTTTTCAATGAAATTCATTGCTTTAGTTCTTGTTATTTCGTCAATATGTAAGATTTCTTGTAGTGATGGGTGCGCTATGCATTGTTGCTCGTTTAGCATTTGCTCTACTACGTCTTCAATTTCAAGAAAAGAAATACGTGACTTAAGAAACGCGTCTACGGCAATTTCATTTGCTGCGTTCAACACTGTTGGTGCACTTCCACCCATTACTCCTGCCTCATAAGCAAATGCTAACATACGAAAGCGGTCTACGTCCATTTCCTGAAACGTAAGTGTGCCCCACTGACTAAGTGATAGTGACGGTGTTTGGTCATATGCATAACGTTCTGGATAGGTAAGTGCATATAAAATTGGCACTCTCATATCCGGATTTCCAAGTTGCGCGATGACACTACTATCACAAAATTCAACCATTGAGTGAATAACACTTTGTTTGTGTAACGTCACATCAATTTGATCATAGTCGACATCAAACAACCACTTCGCTTCAATTACTTCGAGACCTTTGTTCATCATCGTTGCCGAATCAATGGTAATTTTAGCTCCCATGCTCCAATTTGGATGCGCAAGTGCTTGTTCTACTGTCACATCTTTCAGTTCTTCGCGTGTTTTATCGCGGAAACTTCCGCCTGATGCTGTTAAATTAATTTTATGTATAGTCGCTCTATTTTCGCCATTTAAACACTGGAAAATTGCAGAATGCTCACTATCAACCGGTAAAATCGCGACGTTATGTTTACGCGCTTCCTCCATCACTATATGTCCTGCTGTAACGAGTGTTTCTTTGTTCGCGAGTGCGATTGTCTTTTTCGCTCGTATTGCCGCTAAAGTAGGCAATAAACCGACAGAACCCATCACCGCTGTAACGACGACATCGGCATTCTGTGCTGTCGCCACTTCAATTAAACCTTGTTCACCATGCAAAAATGTGATGTTGCTTCCTGAAAATTCACTTTGTAGTTTGTCTGCATCTTCTTTTTCACTCACACAAACAAGTGCCGGCGTATGTGTTTGCAGAATCGTTCTGGCCGCATCAAGATTGCGACCAAAACTCATTGCTACAAGTACAAACTGCTCAGGATATTGTTCAATGATTTGGATTGTCTGTGTACCAATCGAACCGGTAGCACCAAGTAAACTAATTCCCTTCATACGTTCCCCTATCTATACCATAATGATCAGATGTAGTATCGGTAATACGAACAACAAACTATCAAAGCGGTCGAGAATACCGCCATGCCCTGGTAGTAAGCGCCCAGAATCTTTCACTCCATAATGACGCTTGTACGCACTTTGTACGAGGTCACCCAGTTGGCCAACAACACTTAAGAGAATTGTTAATACAATAAGTTGCACCATCCCCATATCCATGCCTACAAATTGATTGTATAGCACAGCGACGATAACGGCGATGAGTGTTCCACCGATTGAACCTTCGATTGTTTTGTTCGGTGAAATTTCCGGCCATAGCTTTCTCTTTCCGAACGCTCGTCCCATAAAATATGCACCGCTGTCTGTTGCCCAAATTGTGAAGAGTGCATAGAAAATATATGCGACGCCATCCTCAATCATTCGTGTTTGGATGAAAAATAAAAAACCAATTCCTACATAAAATACCGTTAATGTTATAAAACTTGCGTCTTCAAATGAAAAGCGATTTTTCGAGAAGACCGTATAGGCTAAAATTAAAAATAAATAAATAATGAATGCACTCATTAAATTCTTATTGTTTACTTGCCAAAATGTCGGCACTAATAACGCCACTAACAGTCCGACACTTAATAGACCGGGTAATGAGAACATCGGTATGCCACGCATACGCAATAATTCATACACACCTATTATTGCAAGAGCGATGCTCACACAAATAAATAGCGGTCCTCCATAAAATACAAGGGGAATAAAAACTGCTGCTGCTAAAACTCCCGTAATAATTCTTTGTTTCATTGTTGTCCACCTTTACTAAATTCCGCCGAATCTTCGGTTGCGTTTTTGAAAATGCTCAATGGCTTGTAAATACTCTTCGTCGCCGAAGTCTGGCCAAAAACCATCATGGAAATAGAATTCACTATACGCAATTTGCCATAACAAAAAATTACTAATACGCTGTTCACCACTTGTTCTTATCAAAAGCTCTGGGTCAGGTATTCCTTTTGTCATTAGCGCATTCGAAAATAATTTTTCATCAATTTGTTCTGCAGTATAGTCTCCGTTTTGCACCGCTTTTGCCACAGACTGAACAGCTGTCAATATTTCATGGCGACTGCCGTAGTTCAGCGCAAACGTCAATTGCAAGCCCGTATTATGCTTTGTTTGTTCAATCGCATCATTGATGGCTTCTAACGTGTGACTTGGTAACGCTTTTTCGTCCCCAATTAAAGCAACACGTACATTTTCCTGCACAAGTTCTGGTAAAAATGTACCTAAAAACTCTTTCGGAAGACGCATTAAAAAATCTACTTCAGTTTTCGGACGCTTCCAGTTCTCTGTTGAAAAAGCATAGAGCGTAATATATTTTACCCCTAACGTGTTCGAAAAACGCGTAATTTGTTTGACGACATTCATACCTTCATGATGCCCCGCCACTCGTGGTAATCCCCGCTTTTTCGCCCATCGACCGTTGCCATCCATAATCATCGCAATATGTTCTGGTACGCCATGATTTTTCGCTTCTTCAATGCGGTTTTCTAT